>JAOPVN010000120.1 GCA_025966175.1 Modestobacter sp.
GCGCGAGCTGCGGCCGCTGCTGGGTCCCCGGCCGGTGGTCCCGGTGCTCGCCGGCGCGGTCACGGGTTCCGCGGTGGCCGGGGTGCTGCAGGCGACCGGTCCGGCCGGCGTCCCGGTGGCGGGGTACCTGGGGTTGGTCACCGCCGCGCTGGTCGCCGAGCTGGCCTCACCCCGCCCCCACTCCCTGGTGCGCCCGGCGGGGCTCGCGCTGGCCAGCACGGCGACCGCGCTGGCCGTCGTCCAGTTGCTGACCGACGGCCGGTGGACGGCACTGGCCCTGTTGCTGCTGGCCGCCGGCGCCCCCTCCGTGCTCGTCGCCGCCCGCCAGCCTGCCGACCGTCCGGGCGCGCTGCCGGTCGCCGTCGCCTGCCTCGCCGGCGCGGTGCTGCTGGCCGAGGCCGACGGCACGCTGGGCCCCGGATGGGGCGGGCCGCTGCTCATGGCGCTGGCCGTGCTCGGCCTGGTGGCCGCGACGCTCGAGCGGCACGACCGGGCGGAGGTACCGCTGGCCGTCTCCGCGGTGCTGGTCGGGCTGGTCGCGGTGGCCCACGGCTGGCGCACCGGAGACGCGCCGGGGCTGGCCGCCGCCCTCGCCGTCCTGGGGGTCGCGCTGGTCGGCTACGCCCAGCGGACCGACCGGGCACCGGCCCGCGCCGGTGGGTGCGCCGCACTGGTGGTCGCGGCCTGGGTGGCGGTCGGCAGCGCCGGGGTGCAGGTGCCGGAGGCCTACTCACTCCCACTGGCCGCGATGCTGTTGCTGTACTCCGGACGCCGGCTGGCGACCGGGCCGTCCTGGGCGGCGTGGGGACCCGCGCTGGCCGCCGGATACGGCCCGTCGGTCGTCCTGGCGCTGGTCGAACCGGGCCTGCTGCGGGTGCTGGTCGTGGTGCTGGCGGCGACGGTGACGACGATCGCGGCCACCGGCTGGGCCGTGCGGGCGCCGTTCCTGGTCGGCGCGGCCACGCTGGTCACCGTCGGCGCGGGCCGGGTCGCGCTGGTGCTGCCGGCGCCCGGGCTGGTGGCGTTCGGTGTCGCCGGGGCGCTGCTGCTGGGGGTCGGCGCCAGCTACGAGAGCCGCCGTCGCCAGGCCCGCGAGGCGATCGTCTCCCTCGCCGACATGCGCTGATGCGCATCACTACAGCCACTGCAACGCCCGTGGCTCGAGCTCGACCCTCGACGGAGCCCCGGAACGTCAGGGGCCGAAGAGGACCTCGGCCCCGACCGGGCGCCAGCCGGCGGCCAGGAACGACCGGAACGACGCGGTGTTGGCCGGGGCGACCTGCGCCCACAGCGGCGCGTCCTCGGGCACCAGGGCGGGGGCTGCCGCGGCGAGCGCGGTGCCGAGGCCCCGCCCGCGCGCGGCCGGATCGACCTCCAGGCTGACCTCCCACCGGCCGCAGACGCCGCGGCCGAGGGCGAGCAGGGCGGCGTCATCGGGCGTCGTCCAGACCCGGACACCGGTGCGGTGCGCCAGGGCCCGCTGCACCCGCGGGTGGTCCCCCGGCTCGGTCTCGACGAGCTTCAGGCCCAGCTCGGCGGGTGCCTGCGGCGCCACCAGCAGGGCGTCGACCACGCCCGGCTCGACGCCGATCCGGTCGGCCAGGGCGGCCAGGAACCGGGCGCCCAGCGGCGCGGCGATCGGGTCGTGAGCCACCTGCGCGGCCACCCAGGACGGGTCGACGTCCGCCGCGACCACGTGCCAGGCGCTGCCGCCGACGACGAGTGCCCGCGCCCGCTGTCCATCAGGTGCAGTGGGCGCGGGCACGGTCGTCACGCTCGCGTCGGCCGAAGGGGTGTTCCCCACGGCGAGATCATCGAGCCACCCCACCAGCTGACGGTCTCGCCGCAGGAGCCCGCGTCGAGCTGGTGACGTACTGGAGCGGCCCACTTCCAGGGCCCCGCTCTGAGCCTGCGAAGGGTGGGGAGGAAGGGGGTCCTTCTTCAGACTCGGAAGCCGAGGGCGCGGAGCTGCTCACGCCCGTCGTCGGTGATCTTGTCCGGGCCCCACGGCGGCATCCAGACCCAGTTGATCCGGATGTCGTCGACCAGGCCCGGGCCGGGGCCGCCGGTCAGCGCCTGGCGGGCCTGGTCCTCGATGACGTCGGTCAGCGGGCAGGCCGCGGAGGTCAGGGTCATGTCGATGATGGCGACGTTGGCCTCGGTGTCGACGTCCAGGCCGTAGACGAGGCCCAGGTCGACGACGTTGACGCCCAGCTCGGGGTCGACGACGTCCCGCATGGCCTCCTCGAGGTCCTCCAGCAGCGCGGACTTGCCGCCGAAGATGCCGGCGTCCGGTGTCGTCGTGGTGGTCGGCTCGGTGGTCTCGCTCATGTCAGTTCGCCTCACTTGTGGTGGAGAGAGCGCGGGCGCTCGCGTCCTTCAGCGCCATCCAGCTCATCAGTGCGCACTTGACCCGGGCCGGGTACTTGGAGACCCCGGCGAACGCCACGGCGTCCTCCAGATCCTCCTCGAGCTCCTCGGCCACGGATGCGTCGCCCTTGCTCTGCATCAGCCGCATGAACTGCTCGCCCGTGCCCAGCGCCTCGAGCACGCTCTTGCCGACGACGAGGTCGTACATGGCGGACACCGACGCCTGGCTGATCGAGCAGCCCATGCCCTCGTAGGAGACGTCGGCGATCGTGTCGCCGTCCAGGTGCACCCGCAGGGTCACCTCGTCCCCACACGTCGGGTTGACGTGGTGCACCTCGGCCTCGAACGGGTCGCGGAGACCGCGGCCGTGGGGGTTCCGGTAGTGGTCCAGGATGATGTCCTGGTACATCGACTGCAGCTGCATCAGCTCGCCCCGTCCTGTGTCACGGCGGGTGCAACACCGAAGAAGCGCTGAGCTTCCCGGACGCCCTCGACGAGCGCGTCGATGTCGTCGTAGCCGGTGTGGACGTAGAACGTGGCGCGGGTCGTGGCCGGCACGCCGTAGCGGCGGACGACGGGCCAGGCGCAGTGGTGCCCGACCCGGACGGCGATGCCCAGGTCGTCGAGGACCTGGCCGACGTCGTGCGGGTGGATGCCCTCGACGGTGAAGCTGATCGCTCCCCCGCGGGCCACCGTGTCCGGCGGGCCGATGACGGTGACGCCGGGGATCGCCTGCAGCTGCTCGAGGGCGTAGCCGGTGAGCGCCTGCTCGTGCGCCTCGACCTTGTCCATGCCGAGGGCCTGCAGGTACTCCACCGCGGCACCGAGGCCGATCACCTGGGCGGTCATCGGCACGCCGGCCTCGAACTTCTGCGGCGGAGCGGCGAACGTGCTGCCCTCCATCCGGACGACCTCGATCATCGAGCCGCCGGTGAGGAACGGGGGCAGCGCGTCGAGCACCTCGTACCGGCCCCAGAGGACGCCGACCCCGGTGGGGCCGAGCATCTTGTGCCCGGAGAACACCAGGAAGTCCGCGCCCAGCGCGGTGACGTCGATCGGCTGGTGCGGCACCGACTGCGCGCCGTCGACCAGCACCAGGGCGCCGACCTCGTGGGCCCGGGCGACGATGTCACCCAGCGGGTTGATCGTGCCCAGGATGTTGGACTGCTGGGTGACGGCGACGAGCTTGGTGCGCTCGTTGACCACCGTGGCCAGGTCGGAGAGGTCCAGCCGGCCGTCGTCGGTCAGCCCGAGCCAGCGCAGGGTCGCCCCGGTGCGCTCGCACAGTTGCTGCCAGGGCAGCAGGTTGGCGTGGTGCTCCATCTCGGTGACCACGATCTCGTCACCCTGGCCGACGGCGTAGCGCCGGAACTCCGGCTCCTTCGCCGTCACCGCGTTGGACAGCGCGTAGGCGACCAGGTTGATCGCCTCGGTGCTGTTCCGGGTGAACACGATCTCGTTCTCCGGGGCGCCGATGAAGGCACCGATGCTGGCCCGCGCCGCCTCGTAGGCGCCGGTGGCCTCCTCGGCCAGCTGGTGCGCACCGCGGTGCGGAGCGGCGTTGATGTTCTCGTAGAACCACCGCTCGGCGTCCAGCACGCTGCGAGGCTTCTGCGAGGTCGCCCCGGAATCGAGGTAGACCAGTCGCCGGCCGTCGCGCACGGTACGGGACAGGATCGGGAAGTCCGCCCGGATCGCCTCGACGTCCAGCGGAAGCGGCACCTGGTGCGCCCCAGCGGGACGCGAGACGGTCTGGGTCATGCCGTCGCAGCCTCGCTGGCGGCCTGCTCGGCCGAGTCCTTCACGTAGGCGGCGTAGCCCTCGTTCTCCAGCTTCTCCGCCAGCTCCGGGCCGCCCTCCTCGACGACCCGCCCGGCCACGAAGACGTGCACGAAGTCGGGCTTGATGTAGCGCAGGATCCGCGTGTAGTGCGTGATCAGCAGGACGCCCACGGGGCTGTCGGCCTTGGCGCGGTTGACGCCCTCGGAGACGATCCGCAGCGCGTCGACGTCCAGGCCGGAGTCGGTCTCGTCGAGGATCGCGA
>JAOPVN010000246.1 GCA_025966175.1 Modestobacter sp.
TCGTCCTGCCGTGTGGCGCCGGGAAGACGCTGGTCGGCGCGGCGGCGATGGCCCAGGCGAAGGCGACCACGCTGATCCTGGTCACCAACACCGTCTCCGGGCGGCAGTGGAAGCGCGAGCTGATCGCGCGCACCTCGCTGACCGAGGAGGAGATCGGCGAGTACTCCGGCGAGCGCAAGGAGATCCGACCGGTCACCATCGCCACCTACCAGGTGATCACCACCCGCCGGAAGGGCGAGTACCGGCACCTGGACCTCTTCGACGCCCAGGACTGGGGGCTGATCGTCTACGACGAGGTGCACCTGCTCCCCGCGCCGATCTTCCGGCTCACCGCCGACCTGCAGTCCCGCCGCCGGCTCGGGCTGACCGCGACGCTGGTGCGCGAGGACGGGCGTGAGGACGACGTCTTCAGCCTGATCGGGCCCAAGCGCTACGACGCCCCCTGGCGGGACATCGAGGCGCAGGGCTACATCGCCCCGGCCGAGTGCGTCGAGGTGCGGGTCAGCCTGGACGACGAGGAGCGGATGACCTACGCGGTCGCCGAGCCCGAGGAGCGGTACCGGATCGCCGCGACCGCGCAGTCGAAGATCCCGGTGATCCGCCGGGTGCTCGAGCGCCATCCCGATGAGCAGACGCTGGTGATCGGCGCCTACCTCGACCAGCTCGACGAGCTCGGCGTGGCGCTCGATGCCCCGGTGATCCAGGGGTCGACGACGAACAAGGAGCGGGAGCGGCTCTTCCAGGCCTTCCGCATCGGGGAGATCAAGACCCTCGTCGTCTCCAAGGTCGCGAACTTCTCCATCGACCTGCCCGAGGCCGCGGTCGCGGTGCAGGTGTCGGGGACGTTCGGCTCCCGGCAGGAGGAGGCCCAGCGGCTCGGCCGGGTGCTGCGCCCCAAGGCCGACGGCCGGCAGGCGCACTTCTACACCGTGGTCTCCCGGGACACCCTGGACAGCGAGTACGCCGCCCACCGGCAGCGCTTCCTGGCCGAGCAGGGCTACGCGTACACGATCGTGGACGCCGCCGACCTGGCCGGCCCGGGCGAGGTCAACGGCCCCGACTGGGTGGACGAGCCCGCCGACTGACGCGCTCCGCAGGGCCTTGTGATCCGCGGGGCCTTGTGAGGGGCCCTGGGCCGGCGGGACCATCGCCGTGTCCGCAGGCCGCTCGACGAGGAGCTCGCCATGGCGTACCGCATCCAGGGCACCGTCCTGCCCGACGGACGACGGCAGGAGCTGTTCCTCGTCGACGGCCGGTTCAGCGCCCAGCCCGCCGACGGTGCGACGACCCTGCTCGAGGACGCCTGGCTGCTGCCCGGGCTGGTCGACGTGCACGCCCACCTCCAGCTGGCCAGCCCGGCACCGGACGACGCCCCACCGCGGGAGAAGGTGCTCGCCAGCGGCCGCGCCCAGCTGGACGCCGGGGTCTGCGTGGTGCGCGAACCGGGGAGCCCCGACCACGTCAGCACCGGTCTCGGACCGGCCGACGGGATGCCCCGCACGGTCACGGCGGGGCGGTTCCTGGCGCCGGCCGGCCGGTACTTTCCCGGCCTGGCCTGTGAGGTGGACGACGCCGCCCTGCCGGACGCCGCGGTCGAGGAGCTGCGCGCCGGCGGCGGGACCTGGGCCAAGGTGATCGGTGACTTCCCGGTGCCCGAGCAGGACTTCCTCCGCACCTACTCGCGGGAGGCGCTGGTGGAGGCCGCGGCGCGGGTGCACGAGGCCGGCGGCCGGATCGCCGTGCACTGCACGATGCCGGAGGTGGTGCAGGACGCCATCGACGCGGGGTTCGACTCCCTTGAGCACGGCACGTTCCTGCAGCTCGGCCAGGTCGCCGACGCCGCGCGCGCCGGGGCGACCTGGGTGCCCACCCGCACGATCGAGCCGGCCGTCCGCGGCCTGATGCGGGCGATGGAGATGCCCGACGCGGTGGTGCGGCGGGTCGACGAAGGGCTCGCGCGCCAGCCTGAGGTGCTGCGGGAGGCCGTCGCCGCCGGCGTCCGGGTGCTGGCCGGTACTGACGCGGGGATGGGGCCGCACGGTCAGGTGGCCGGCGAGGTACGGCTGCTCGTCGAGGCCGGGCTGGACGCCGGCGTCGCGCTCGCCGCGGGGTCCTGGGCGGCCCGCGAGTGGCTGGGGTTGCCCGGCATCACCGACGGGGCGCCGGCCGACCTCGTCGCCTACCGGGAGGACCCGCGAGAGGCACCGGGCGCGTTGGACCACCCGGTGCTCGTCGTCCTCGACGGCGAGATCGTGCGCGACGCCCACTGACGCGGTCACCCTCAGCCGAGCAGCGCCGCCCGCAGCCGGGCCATCCCCTCGGCGATCTGCGCACGTGCGCATCGAGGTCGCCGGCACCCAGGTACGCCGCGGCGGCCACCTGGTCGATGGTGGAGGTGTGCAGGTCGGCGGCCTGCTGGCCACGGTCGGCGCGCCCGTCAGGGAGCCCGGCGGCCGCAGCCAGCCCAGCCGCATGCCCGGGGAGGCGATCGTGGAGAAGCTGCCCAGGAGCAGCACGCGCTCCTCCACACCCGGCTGAGCGGCCAGCGCCGGGACGGGGGTGCCGCGGTAGCGCAGCTCGCCGTACGGGTCGTCCTCGACCACCCAGACGCCGTGTCGGGCGGCGAGCTCGGCGACGGCCACCCGGCGCTCGAGCGTCAGCGTGCGGCCGGTCGGGTTGGCGAAGGTCGGGACCAGGTGGAGCAGCGTCGGCCGCTCGCGCTCGAGGACGTCGGCCAGCGCGTCGGGGTCGATGCCGTCGTCGTCCCCTGCCACCGGGACGACGCGGGCACCGGCGAGCTGGAAGCACTGCAGGGCCGTCGCGATGAGCGTGAGCGCCTGCTGCGAACCGGCGGTGACCAGCAGGTCGTCGGCGCTCGTGGGCAACCCGCGGCGCGTCATCCGCTGGGCGACGAGCGCCCGCAGGTCGCGATTGCCCTCGGTGGGCGCGTACTGCAAATGCGGCGAAGGAGATGACCTCCGGCCGGTCGAGCAGCGCGAGCAGGTCCCGGACCGGGGAACTGGCGGCGCTGCGCAGTCGCTGGGCCGGGGCTGGGGTGGAGACGGCGGAGGACGACACGGGAACTCCTGGGAGGGGCTGCTCGACGAGGAAGGCGGCGCTGGAGTGCGGCTGGGTGTGCCGTTGCCGTCCGCGCCGATCGGGCTGCCTGGTCGAGGAACCGCCGATCCCAGGGCGCTCGTCGACCCCTTGGGCCGGTCGGCGGGACGCCTGGGGACGACGGGACCGCCGGGGCGTGACGAGACGGTCCGGCTCGGGCATGACGAGCGCCACACCGATCGCATCGTCCTGCCATCTGTGCAGGTCAGAAGGGTGCGCGGGCGTCCTATACGTCGTCGGGACGGACGCGCGCGGGAGGCCCCCGGTTGGGCGTGTTGCGTCCGCGCCGACCAAGATGGACCCCGATATGGGGAGTGCAGCACGAGCGGAGGCCCTGGGCCCGCAGACGACCAGCCGACCGCTCCGAGCGTGGCAGCAGGTTGCCCTCGGCAAGTACGAGGAGGAGTCACCCAAAGACTTCCTGGTCACCGCGACCCCCGGTGCCGGCAAGACGACGTTCGCCCTGGCGCTGGCCCAGCGGCTGCTCTCCCGGCGCGAGGTCGCCCGGGTCATCGTGGTCTGCCCGACCGACCACCTGCGGCTGCAGTGGGCCGACGCCGCCGATGCGATGGGCATCGTGCTGGACCCGGGCCTGACCAACGCCGTCGGACCGGTCCGCGCGGGCACCTCGGGCTACGTGACCACCTACGCCCAGGTCGCCGGCAAGCCGATGCTGCACGCCGCCCGGGCCACCGCGGTCAAGACCCTGGTGATCCTCGACGAGGTGCACCACGCCGGGGACGGCCTGTCCTGGGGTGAGGCGGTCGAGGAGGCGTACGGCCGCGCGGCCCGCCGGCTGTGCCTGACCGGGACGCCGTTCCGGACCAAGGCCGACGAGCGCATCCCGTTCGTGAAGTACGTCGAGGACGGGTTCGAGGGCCAGGGCGGCCTGATGAGCGCCGCCGACTTCACCTACGGCTACAAGGAGGCGCTGGCCGACAACGTCGTCCGGCCGGTCGTCTTCGCCGCCTACACGGGCACCTCGCGCTGGCGGAACTCCGCCGGCGAGGTCGTCGCCGCCTCCCTGTCGGAGGCCGGCACCCGGTCGGTGGAGATGCAGGCCTGGCGCACGGCGCTGGACCCCAAGGGCCAGTGGGTGCCGCACGTGATCGCCGCGATGGACGACCGGATCACGCATCTGCGCGAGGAGGGCGGCATGCCGGACGCCGCCGGCCTGGTGCTCGCCAGCGACCAGGACGACGCCCGCGAGTACGCCAAGATCGTCCGCCGGGTCACCGGGAAGGCGCCGGAGCTGATCCTCTCCGACGACCCGAAGGCCTCCAAGAAGATCGAGAAGTTCAACCTCGGCGGCGCCCGGATCGCGGTCTGCGTGCGAATGGTCTCCGAGGGCGTCGACGTCCCCCGCGCCGCCGTCCTGGCCTGGATGACCTCCTACCGGACGCCGCTGTTCTTCGCCCAGGCCGTCGGTCGTGTGGTCCGGGCCCGGGGGCCGCACGAGACAGCGACCGTGTTCCTCCCGGCGGTGCGCCCGCTGCTGTCACTGGCGGCGTCCATGGAGGAGCAGCGCAACCACGTCATGCCGCCGCCGAAGACCGCTGCGGACGACGACTTGGAGGCGCTGGACCTGCCGCCGCGGGAGCCGCGCGAGGGTGCGCTGCCGCAGTGGGAGGCGCTGGAGGCCGACGCCCGATTCGCGCACGTGCTGTCCAGCGGGACGGCGCACACCGGCGAGGGCACCCCGGCCACCACGCCGCTCGAGGCCGAGGACGAGGACTTCCTGGGCATTCCCGGGCTGCTGACCCCGGCGCAGACCGCCGAGCTGCTGGCCAAGCGCGACGACGAGCTGCGGGTCCGGATCGCCGCGACCCATCGCCGGGGTGACGACGGCGACGACGGCTTCATGGTGGTCGAGGACCATCCCGAAGAGGACGAAGCCGGCCGTTCCTGGCGGGACGCCGCCGAGCTACGCCGGGAGGTCAACCGGTTGGTCAACCGGGTCTCGGCGAAGACCTCCACGCCGCAAGCGGTGGTGCACACCCAGCTGCGGCAGTCCGTGCCCGGGCCGCCGTCGGCGTCCGCCTCGGTCGACGTCCTGCGCGCTCGCCGCGAGCGCCTCCGCACCATGCTCTGAGCCGCCCCGCTCACCTTGGTGCGCCTGAGTGAGCAGTTCGGGTCCTTCATCACGGCGGGTCCGCCCGTGTCGGCGACGACAACTGCTCAATCGGATACGGGTCGCTCAGGTGAGCAGGCCGCGGGCGGCGGCGATCGCGACGGCCTCGGTGCGGCCGCCGGCGGACAGCTTGGCCAGGATGTTGCTGACGTGCACGCTGGCCGTCTTCTCGCTGATGAAGAGCTCCGCGCCGATCTGCCGGTTGGTGCGCCCCTGCGCCATCAACGCCAGCACCTCCGCCTCCCGCGGTGTGAGGACGGCACCCACCTCGGCCGCCCGCGCCATCCCGGGCAACTCCAGCCGACCGCGCCGGGCCAGCGCCTCGATCGCCGTCCGCAGCGGCGCCGCCCCCAGCCGCACGGCCACCTCGTGCGCGGCCTGCAGTTCGACGGCCGCCCCGGTCCGGTCATCGCCGGCCAGCAACGCCTCGGCCAGCCGGAACCGCGACCGCGCCTGCTCGAAGACGTGCCCGTAGCCGAACGCCTCGACGACCGCCCGCCACAGCTCGGGCGAGGACTCGCCACGCAGCCGCGCCGCCTCCGCCTCCATCCGGGCCCGCCACGCCTGGCCCTCGACGCCCATCACCGTGCCGGTGGACCGGTGAACGGCCTCCGCGTCGCGGGCCGAGGCCAGCAACGGCTCCGCGGCAGCGGTCCAGCGCTCGACCGTGCCGGTGTTCCCCACCAGACGCGCGGTCGCGGCGGCGTCGGCGAGCGGCGCCAGGGCGAGCGCGACCAGCCGCAGCGAGGCCAGTCGGTCGATGTCCCAGAACTCGACCAGGCGGTCGAGCGCCCGCCGTGCCTGCTCCACCGCTGTCCGAGGGTCACCCGCCTGCTCCGCCAGGTCGATCTCGGCAGCCGCGGTGGCCAGCACGAGCAGCACGTGGGACTCCAGTCGGCCGGCGAGCCCGCGGGCCCACGCCAGCCGCTCCGGCGCTCGAGGATCGCCCCGTCCCACCTGCACCAACAGGGCCGCCGCCCGGACGTGCGCGGCCATCTCCGGCACTCGGGCGAGCAGGTCGGCGGCGGCCAGGCTGCCGTCCCAGTCGCCGGAGACGTAGCGAGCCACCACGTCCAGGTGACGGAGCTCGGCGGCGTAGAAGGACCATTCGATGCCCAGCTCGCGTGCCCGCTCGAGACCGGCGCCGGTCCAGGACAGCGCCGCGGCGACGTCCCCGGCCTCGTAAGCGACATTGGCCAGGTTGAACAGCACGCGCATCTCCACGTCCGCGTCCCCGGAGCGGCGGGCGCGGGTCAGCGCCTCGTCCAGCCGTGCGCGCATCGCCTGATGGTCCTCACCACCGCGGACCCGGGCCAACGAGACAGCAGTGTCCGACCAGGCACTGTCCAGCCCGAGCGCGTCCGCGGCGGCCAGCGCCTCCTCGGCGGCGGCGTCCGCCTCGGCCATCCGGCCGAGCGCGTAGGAGGTGCGCGCGTGCGTGGCCGCCGCCCAGGTGCGCTCCGGCGACGGCGGATCGGCCGGGGCCAGCGCCATCGCCGCGCTGCTCTCCCGGTGCGCGGCGACCTGGTCCTCGATCCGGAACAACGCCTGCGCGATCGTGTAGTGCACCCGGGCTCGCCGGACCCGGTCTCCGGTCTCCCCCAGCAGCTGCAGGGCCGACCGCAGCAGCGCCACGGCGCGGTGCAGCTCGCCCACCGCCCGGGCCGCAGCCGCGGTGTCCAGCAGCAGCTCGACCTGGTCGCGGCCGGCGCGCGCGGCGGCATCGGGCACCGCC
>JAOPVN010000275.1 GCA_025966175.1 Modestobacter sp.
AGCTTGGCCCGGCGGACGTCACCGCGGGTCAGCACCTCGATCTTCTCGACGACGGGGGTGTGCACCGGGAAGGTGCGCTCGACGCCGACGCCGAAGCTGACCTTGCGGACGGTGAAGGTCTCGCGGACGCCGCCACCCTGGCGCCGGATGACGACACCCTGGAAGACCTGCACACGCGAGCGGCTGCCCTCGATGACCCGCACGTGCACCTTCACGGTGTCGCCGGGGCGGAAGTCGGGGATGTCGTCGCGCAGCGACGCAGCGTCGAGGGCGTCCAGGGTGTTCATCGCAGCAGTCCTCAGTCCTAGCGGGAAACTCGTCATGGCACGGACAGCGGTGACCCGGTGGTCCGTACGGGGAGCTGCGCTCCGCTGCCCTGGAAGGGCAACAAGCCACCGTCGACGCGAATCGACGGCCTGCAGCAGCTCTCTACTGTGCCACAACTTCACTCGACGATGCGCGGCGGCCCCGTCCAGGGCCCTCCCAGCACCTCCGGGAGCACCTCGGCGAGCTGCCGTGGGGCGAAGGTCTCCGCGCTGTCGGCGATCTCGGCGGGAGACCACCACCGGTGCGGTTCGTCCAGCTGCTGCTCCAGCTCGGTGCGCCCGCTGGGGTCGACCTCGTGGAGGACGTCGCGCAGCACGAAGAACGTCTCCCGGGAATCGACCAGCGTGTCGCCCCAGCGGCCCTGCCAACGGCGGAGCCACACCGGCCCCTCGAGGGCGCTCGGGTCGACGCTGAGCCCGGTCTCCTCGGCGAGCTCGCGGACCGCCGCCGTCCGCAGATCCTCGCCGTCCTCGACGCCGCCGCCCGGGGTGAACCAGTACTCCACCGCCCCCGGCTCGGCGCGGGGCACGAGCCCCCGGCCGCCGAACAGCAGCAGCCGGTGGTCGGGGTCCAGTACGAGCACCCGGCTGGAGGGGCGGACCCAGACCCGTCCGGTCACGCCTGCGGGTCGGCGTCGAGGGCGGCCCGGTCGGCGGCGTCCAACGCCCCGTCGGGCAGCGCGACCAGCAGGTCGGGACGGCGGTCGGCGGTGCGGCGCAGCGACTGCGCCCGGCGCCAGCGGGCGATCGCGGCATGGTCGCCGGACAGCAGCACGGGCGGCACCTCCTGGCCCCGCCAGGACGCCGGCCGGGTGTAGGACGGCCCCTCGAGCAGCCCGTCGGCATGCGAGTCGAACTCCACGGACTCGGCGTTGCCGACGACCCCGGGCAGCAGCCGGGTGACGGCCTCGACCATCACCAGGACCGCGGACTCCCCACCGGCGAGCACGTAGTCACCGATCGAGACCTCCGACACCGGCCCGGCCTCGGCCGCCCAGTCGGCGACCCGCTGGTCGATGCCCTCGTACCGGCCACACGCGAAGACCAGCCCGGGCTCGGTGGCCCAGGCAGCAGCCGTGGCCTGGGTGAAGGGCCGGCCGGCCGGCGTCGGGACGACGAGCCGGGTGCCCGGCGGGCGCACGGCCTCCAGCGCCCTCCCCCACGGCTCGGGGCGCATGACCATGCCGGGGCCGCCGCCGTAGGGCGAGTCGTCGACCGTGCGGTGGACGTCGTCGGTCCACTGCCGCAGGTCGTGGATCCCGATGGAGACCAGGCCACGGGCAGCTGCCTTGCCCAGCAGCGACTGGCCCAGCGGGGCGAGGTACTCGGGGAAGATGGTGAGGACGTCGATGCGCACGCCGTCAGAGCTCCAGGAGGCCCTCGGGCGGGTCGACGACCAGCCGCCCGCCCGCCAGGTCGACGGTGGGCACGATGGCGCTCACGAACGGCACCAGCAGCTCCCCGCCCTCGGGACGGCGGACGACGAGCAGCTCGGTGCCCTCGTGCCGCACGGCGGTCACCTCGCCGAGCGGGGATCCGTCGGGCAGCACGGCGGCCAGCCCGACCAGCTGGTGGTCGTAGAAGGAGTCGGGGTCCTCGAGCTCCGGCAGCTCCTCGAGGGGCACCAGCAGCCGGGTGTTCCGCAGGGCGTCAGCCGCCTCGCGGTCGGTGATCACCTGGCCGTCCGGCCCGGCGAGGGCCAGCAGCAGGGTGCCGCTGTGCCAGCGCTTGTCGGCGACGGTGAGCGGGCCGCGGTCGGCCGGCTCGGTCAGCAGCGTCGCCCCCGGTGCGAACCGCAGGTCCGGGTCGTCGGTGCGGACCTCGACGGTCACCTGACCACGGACACCGTGGGGCCGGCCGATACGGCCGACCACCACGGTGTCGGTGGACTCTGGGTCTGCAGGCACGGAGCTGGTGGTGCTCAGCGCCCGTCGGTGTCGACGACGTCGACCCGCAGGCCGCGACCGCCGACACCGGTCATGACCTGGCGCAGCGCCTTGGCGGTGCGCCCGCCACGGCCGATGACCTTGCCGAGGTCGTCGGGGTGCACCCGGACCTCGAGGGTCTTGCCGCGCCGGCCGTTGACCAGGTCGACCGCGACATCGTCGGGGTTGTCGACGATGCCCTTGACCAGGTGCTCGAGCGCCTCTTCGAGCACGTCTTACTCGGCGGGCGTCTCGGCGGTGGCCGTGTCGGC
>JAOPVN010000285.1 GCA_025966175.1 Modestobacter sp.
CGCACTTGGTGCACGCGCCACCGGTCTGCGGGCTGCGCAGCTCGGTGAACAGGTCGCTGGTCTGCCAGACCCGCTGGAAGCCGCCCTCGCTGCGCACGTTGCCGGCCAGGAAGTTCTCGTGGATGGCGAACGGGCAGGCGTAGACGTCGCCGACCGGGTCGATCAGGCAGACGACCCGGCCCGCACCGCACAGGTTCAGCCCAGGCAGGGCCTCGCCGAGCGCGGACAGGTGGAAGAAGGAGTCACCGGTCAGCACGTTGTCGCCGTTGGCCAGCAGCCACTGGTAGAGGTCACGCTGCTGAGCCTGGGTGGGGTGCAGCCGGTCCCAGACATCGGCACCGCGGCCGGAGGGCCGGAAGCGGGTGATCCTCAGCTGCGCGCCGTAGGAGTCGGTGAGCGCCTTGAACTGGTCGAGCTGGGACACGTTCTCCCGGGTGACGACGACGGAGACCTTGAAGTCCTTCATCCCGGCCTCGGCCAGGTTCTCCAGCGCCCGGGAGGCGGTGGCGAAGGAGCCGGTGCCGCGGACGGCGTCGTTGACCTCGGCGGTCGCGCCGTCCAGCGAGATCTGCACGTCGACGTAGTCGGTGCGGGCCAGCTGCTCGGCGCGCTTCTTGTCCAGCTTGATGCCGTTGGTGGAGAACTTGACGCCGACGTCGTGGCCGATGGCGTAGTCGAGCAGGTGCCAGAAGTCCGGCCGGACGGTGGGCTCGCCGCCGCCGACGTTCACGTAGAAGACCTGCATGCGCTGCAGCTCGTCGATGCCCGCCTCGGCCTCGGCGGTGCTCAGCTCCCGGGGGTCACGCCGGCCCGAGGAGGACAGGCAGTGCACGCACGCCAGGTTGCAGGCGTAGGTGAGCTCCCAGGTCAGGCAGATGGGGGCGTCCAGGCCGTACTCGAACTGGTCGATGAGCTTTCCGCCGGTCGGGCGTTGCGGGGCGGGTGCGCGGGAAGGCAGGACTGCGGTCATCCGGGGACCTCCGTGGGTGTTCGGCCGGTACGGCCTCGGTGTAGGGGCCCACCGCGAGCGCGCGAGCGGTGGGGGGCAGCGAGGTCCTTCATCAGGGACGGCGTTCGATCATCTGCGAGCGGGAGAGCGTGGCCAGCGCGGTGATGTACGCCGGGTGCTGCGCCTCGGGCACCTCGCAGGCGACCAGGGTGCTGGGGACGTCGGGGTGGTCCTGGAGTGCCTTCACGACGGCGACCAGCGGCATCGACTTCAGGAAGGACAGCTTCCGGTTGCCGAAGTGGTAGACGAGCGCGCCGAAGGGCTCGGGCCGCAGTGCCACGGACGGCGACTTCCGCCACGGCACGGCGGGGTCGAAGGGGACCTCGTCCCGGGGGACCGTCACCGAACCCGCGGCCGGCTGCGTGCCGGCCGCGGACTCGGTCACCAGTGCGGCGTCGATCAGTACACCCCGCACATGCCGTCGATGGAGACCTCCTCGACCAGGGAGTCCTCGACGAGGACCTCCTCGGTGGCGGCGGGGGTCTCGGTGCGGGTCTCGTCCTGCGTCGTCTCGGGCACGGTGCCTCCGGGTGATGTGTTTCACGGAACGGACGGGCCTGACGGTAATGACACCGAGTGCCACGAGCAAGAGCGGGGTCGAATTCGCCCCACTCCGGCCTCGCTGCTGGTCGATCGGGGGCGAGGACGTCCAGCCGTTCCACAGCCTCAGCCGGGTCGGCGCCCAGCCCGGGAGCCGATGCTCGGGTTCCGTCCCACCCCGGAGGTGCCCGTGCTCACCGTCGCTGTCCTCGCCTGCTTCTTCGCCCTCCTCGCCGTCGCCGACCTGCTGCCCGGCCAGGCCGACGCCCCGGGGCTGGTCGCGCCGCTGCGCTGACCCGCGCCCGCCCGCCTCCCGGTCCCGGTGTCGATCGCACGAACGGGGCCCGGCGCCCGCACGGCAGGGCAGGATGGGGGCGTGACCGAGACCGTGGTCCCCCCCGATGCCCGCGAGGAGACCCGCGCCCGGATCGAGCAGGCCGCCCTCGAGTTGTTCACCGCGCAGGGGTTCGAGCAGGTGACCACCGACGAGGTCGCCGACGCGGCGGGCATCAGTCGGCGGACGTACTTCCGGTACTTCAGCACCAAGGCCGACGCGGTGTGGGGCGACTTCGGCGACCACGTCGTCCGGCTCGAGGCGCTGCTGGCCGCGACCGCCGGCGAGCAGTCGGTGCTGGCCTCGATCTGCGCCGCCTACGTCGAGGTGAACGACTACGCCGCGGCCGACCTGCCGATGCTCCGGCAGCGGATGCGGCTGATCCTCACCGAGCCGGCCCTGCAGGCGCACTCGCAGGTCCGCTATGCCGACATCGACCGGGTCGTGGCCGCGCACGTGGCGCGGCGGACCGGGGTGGACCCGGACGCGCTGGTCCCCCGCCTGGTCGCCACCAGCACCCGGGCCGCCGCGACGACGGCGTTCGAGGTCTGGCTGGCCGACGGCCGGATCACCCTCGGCGCCGCACTGCACCAGGCGTTCGCCGAGCTGTCGGCCGGCTTCCCCTCACTGCGCGGCCCCGCCGTCAGCTGAGCGCGGCCGCGGCCGCGGCCTCCCGGGCGACCTCGTCGGCCGGGATCGCACCCCGTCGGGGTGACGTGCGGTCAAGAGCCCCGGCGCGGGAGCCGACACCCATGGAGTGAGGCGACAGCGACACCGGGGCGACGTGCACCCGCGCCCCGGAGCGCTCGCGGGCGACGAGGAGCAGCTCGCCTTCTGGCAGCGGCACACCTGGACCGGGGTGGCGCTGTGCGTCGTCCTGCCGCTGATCGTGGCCGTCCACACCGCGCTCTCCTCGGGTTCCGCGGCACCGGAGCACGCCGTCGCCCTCTACACCCTGGCGGCCGCGGTCGCCCTCCCGGCGCCGCTGCTGCTGCTGGTGCCCATCGCTCGGGTCGTACGCCATCCGCGCGGCCGTTGGTTCTTCGACATCTGGGAGGCCACCGGGGTCGTCCTCGTGGCCACCTTCGCGCTGCTCGACGGTGGCGTGCACAGCCCGTTCACCATGTTCTTCTACGTCCTCCTCCCACACGCCGCGCTGTCCTATCCCCCGCTGGGGATGCTCATCGCCGGGGCCGGCAACATCGCCGGCTACCTCACCGTCGGACTGGTCGCCGGCGACGCCTCGTCCACGCACCTGCTCGTCGGGGTCCTCACGCTGACGGTCGCCACGGGGGTCTGCGCGTACGCCTCGCACAACCACGTCCTGGTCTACCGCCGCACGGCCGCGTTCGCCCGCCAGCTCGCCGTCCTGGCCGAACGCGACGGGTTGACCGGCTGCCTGAACCACCGCGCGTTCCACGAACGCCTGCAGACCGAAGCGGTCGTCACGGACCCGACGCACCCGCTGAGCCTGCTCATCGTCGATGTCGACGACTTCAAGTCCGTCAACGACACCCACGGCCACCCCACCGGGGACCAGGTCCTGCGCCTCGTGGGGCAGGCCCTGCGCGAGCTCTCCCGCGCCGACGACACCGCCGGGCGGCTGGGTGGCGACGAGTTCGCCCTCCTGCTGCCCGACACCCCGCTGTCCCAGGCCGTCGCCGCAGCCGAACGGCTCCGCGTGCAGGTCCGGGAACGAGCCGTGCGCTACGGAGCCACCGTCAGCGTCGGCATCGCCACCACCACCCGGCCCTCGGACACCGCCGCGCTGCTGGCCTCCGCCGACCGCGCCGTCTACCGCGCCAAGCGCGCCGGCCGCGACCGCACGGCAGGTCCGGACGACAGCCCCGACCTGCACGGCCCGCACCGCCTCCCGCGCCGGGCAGCCACCTCCCCCGGCTGACCCGTGCACGGCCCGCCCGGATCCGATCCCGGGAGGACGGGCACCGGGCCCGCCGCCGCTAGCCTCGAGGCATGGCCGAGGCCGGGAACGCCGACATCCACTTCTACTTCGACCCGGTGTGCCCGTTCGCCTGGATGACCAGCAGGTGGGTGCGCCTGGTGCAGGCCCAGCGCGAGTACACGGTCGATTGGCGGTTCATCTCGCTGCGGCTGGTCAACGCCGCCGTCGACTACGACGCGCAGTTCCCGGCGGACTACGAGGCCGGGCACACCGCCGGGCTGCGGCTGCTGCGGGTGGCCGCCCGCACCCGGGCCGAGCACGGCCGGACCGCGGTGGGCACGCTCTACGCCGCGCTGGGACGGCGGATCTTCGACTCCCTGCCCGACCCCGAGGACACCGGCGCACGCCGGGGCACCCCGGCCTTCATCGAGCCGGTGCTGGCCGAGGCGGGCCTGCCCGCCGAGCTGGCGGACGCCCTCGACGACCTGTCCTGGGATGCGGTCGTCCAGGCCGAGACGGACGAGGCACTGTCGCTGACCGGCAAGGACGTCGGCACCCCGATCATCCACTTCCAGCCGCCGACCGGGGTGGCCTTCTTCGGGCCGGTGATCAGCCGGCTGCCCGCGGAGGACGACGCGGTGCGGCTGTGGGACCACGTCGTCGGGCTGGCCGGCTTCCCCGGGTTCGCCGAGCTCAAGCGCAGCCTGCGCGAACTGCCCCAGCTGCGTGGCCTCGGGGTGGACGTCGGCGAGGTGGGCGCGCAGGAGGACTGGCACGGCGGGAGCCGACGGCAGAAGAGGTAGAGACTGCCCGCATGGACACGCTGACCCACTCCGACTCCGTCGTCGTCCGGTCGTCGCCGGAGGCGCTGTACGACCTGGTCAGCGACGTGACCCGGACCGGTGAGTGGAGCCCGGTCTGCCGTGCCTGCTGGTGGGACGAGGGGACGCCGGGAGAGGTGGGCTCCTGGTTCAGCGGGCGCAACGAGACCCCGGAGCGCACCTGGGAGACCCGCAGCCAGGTGGTGGCCGCCGAGCGCGGCCGGGAGTTCGCCTGGCTGGTCGGCGGCGCCTTCGCGCGGTGGGGCTTCACGCTGGAGCCGGCCGACGGCGGCACCCGGCTGACCGAGTCGTGGGAGTTCCTCCCCGCCGGCCTCGCCCGGTTCACCGACCGGTACGGCGACGACGCGCAGGCCCAGATCGAGGACCGCACCCGCGCCGCCCACGAGGGCATCCCCGCCACGCTCGCGGCGATCAAGCGGATCGCCGAAGCGGACTGAGCCCGAGCCCCCTCAGCCGGCGAGGAACTCCCGCAGGCCGGCGAGCAGACGGTCGACGTCGTCATCGTCGTTGTACGGCGCGAGCCCGACCCGCAGGCCACCGGTGTCGCCCAGCCCCAGCCAGCGGGAGGCCTCCAGCGCGTAGAACGACCCGGCCGGGGCGTTGACCCCCCGCTCGGCCAGGAACCGGTAGGCGGCGAAGGCCTCCCGGCCCTCGAAGGTGAGCAGCAACGTCGGTGTCCGGCGCTTGGCCCGCGACCAGACGGTCACCCCGGGCAGGTCCCGCAGCCCGATCTCGATCCGCTCGCGGAGCCGGTCCTCGTGGGCCTCGATGGCGTCCATCGCCGTCACCAGCCGGCCGCGCCGCGTCCCGCCGACGCCGAGGCCGGCCAGGAAGTCGACGGCCGCGGTGGTGCCGGCCAGCAGCTCGTAGGGCAGCGTGCCCAGCTCGAACCGCTCCGGCACGGCGGCGGTCGAGGGCAGCAGTTTGTCCGGGTGCAGCGTCTCCAGCAGCGCCGGGGCCGCGACCAGGCAGCCGCAGTGCGGGCCGAGGAACTTGTACGGCGAGCACACGTAGAAGTCCGTGCCCAGCGCCTCGACGTCCACCGTCGCGTGTGCGGTCAGGTGGACGCCATCCACCCAGGTCAGCGCGCCGACCTCGTGCGCCTGCGCGGTGATGGCGGCGAGGTGGGGCCGGGTGCCGATCAGGTTCGAGGCCCCGGTGACGGCGACCAGCCGGGTGTTCTCGTTGATCAGCATCCCCACCGCGCCGGGGTCGAGCTCCCCGCTGCCCGGGTCGAACTCCGCCCAGCGGACGGTGGCGCCCCGCGCCTGTGCGGCCTGCACCCAGGGACGGACGTTCGCGTCGTGGTCCAGCCGGGTCACCACGACCTCGTCGCCGGGCCCCCACCCGGCCGACAGCACCCGGGCGAAGTCATAGGTCAGCGCGGTGGCGCTCCGGCCGAAGACGACGCCGCCCGGGTCCCCGGCGACCAGGTCGGCCACGGCCGCCCGGGCGGCCAGCACGACGGCGTCGGCGTTGCGCTCGGCCTCGGTGACCCAGCCGCGGTTGGCCATCGGCGCGGTCATCGCGTCGGCGACGGCGGCCGCGACCACGTCGGGCACCTGCGAACCGCCCGGGCCGTCGAAGTGCGCCGCGCCGGCGGCCAGCGCCGGGAAGTGCGCGCGGACTGCGGCGACGTCGATGCTCATGTCTCTCCCCGGGTTCGGATCGGAATGCTGCGTCGATCATGGAGTGCGCGTGGCGACGTGCCGCGGCCGGGCGGCGTGTCGCCACTGCCGGGCCATGAGCCGGAGGCGGGGCTGCGGCTGCTCAGCGGGAAGCGGGAGGCGGCGGCCACGATCCGGTCCGGGCGCACCAGCACCGTCCGCCCCCGCAGCCAGCCGGCGAGCTCCGGCGAGCAGACCTCTCCCGGCCCGTTCCCCACCCGCAGCACCCGGGCGCCGGCGGCCTCGGGCAGCCCGG
>JAOPVN010000296.1 GCA_025966175.1 Modestobacter sp.
GGGGTCGTCGTCCCGTACTCGTGCTCGTCCTGGATCGACTCGATCCGCCGCGGCATCGACGTGGCCCGCGCCACCGGGCACACCCACGTCGCCGGCTGCACCGGCTCGACCAGTGAGAAGACCGTGCAGCAGCTCTACGGCCTGCCCGAGGACGCGCTGCTGGACATGGGCGACTTCGCCGGCGCGGTGCTGAAGTACCTGCGCCGCCACCCGGTGCCGCGGCTGACCGTCGCCGGCGGGATCGGCAAGCTGGCCAAGCTCGCCGAGGGGCACCTGGACCTGCACTCCGCGCGCTCGCAGGTGTCGTTCGCGGCGCTGGCCCAGCTGGTCACCGAGGCCGGCGGCTCCGCGGACCTCGTCGAGCACGTGCGGGAGGCGAACACCGCGCTGGACGCGCTGCAGCAGTGCCAGGCCGCCGGGCTGCCGCTGGGCGACCTGGTCGCGGCCGGCGCGCGGCGGACGGCGGAAGGCGTGCTGCTCGGGTCGCCGGTGGCGGTCGACGTCGTGGTGATCGACCGCGCGGGCACCGTCGTCGGCCGCGCCTGACATCAGCGTGGCCGGGTGGTCGAGTAGAGGTGGCTGTCGGGGAACTGCTCCGCCGACAGCACCCGGCCGACGATGACCACCGCGGTGCGCCGCACGCCGGCGTCCGCCACCTGCTGCGCGATGTCGGCGAGGGTGCCGCGCAGCACCAGCTCGTCGTCCCGGCTGGCCTTGGCCACCACCGCGACCGGACAGTCCGCGCCGTAGTGCGCCGCCAGCTCCGGGGCGAGCTCGTCGAGTCGCTGCACCGCGAGGTGCAGCACCAGCGTGGCGCCGGTCGCGGCGTAGGCGGCGAGGGACTCCCCCGGTGGCATCGGCGTCGACCGGGCGCTGGTCCGGGTGAGGACGACGGTCTGGGCCACCCCCGGCACCGTCAGCTCCCGCTTGAGCGAGGCGGCCGCCGCGGCGAATGCCGGAACGCCCGGGACGACGTCGTAGGGCACCCCGGCGGCATCGAGCCGGCGCATCTGCTCGGCCATGGCGCTGTAGACCGACGGGTCGCCCGAGTGCAACCGCGCGACGTCGAGGCCCGCCTCGTGCGCGGCGACCAGCTCGGCGGTGATCTGGTCGAGGTCCAGGTCGGCGGTGTCGACCAACCGCGCGCCCTCAGGAGCGGTGTCCAGCAGCTCGCGGGGCACCAGCGCCCCGGCGTAGAGGCAGACCGGTGCGGAGGCGATCAGTCGCGCGGCGCGCACGGTGATGAGGTCCGCCGCGCCGGGGCCGGCGCCGATGACGTGCACGGTCATCGGGTGACGCTCCAGATGGTCACGGGCATGGCGGGCTTCCAGCCGGTGAACCCGCCGACCGGCTCGGCCTGGGCGACCGACAGCCGGGTCAGCGCACCGCCGACCCGCGCCTGCCACTGCGCCAGCACGGCCTCGCTCTCCAGGGTGACCGCGTTGACCACCAGCCGCCCGCCCGGCGCCAGCGCCTGCCAGCAGGTCTCGAGCACACCGGGAATCGTCGCCCCGCCACCGACGAAGACGGCGTCCGGGGCGGGCAGCTCGCCCAGCGCCTCCGGGGCACGCCCCTCCACCACCTGCAGCCCGGGGACGCCGAGGCGCGCGGCGTTCTGGGTGATCCGGTGGGCCCGCTCCGGGCGCGCCTCGATCGCGACCGCCCGGCAGGAGGGGTGCACCCGCATCCACTCGATGCCGATCGAGCCGGCGCCGGCGCCGACGTCCCAGAGCAGCTGCCCGGCCAGCGGGGCCAGCCGGGAGAGCGTCACCGCCCGGACGTCCCGCTTGGTCAGCTGCCCGTCGTGGCGGTAGGCGTCGTCGGGCAGGCCCGGCACGGTCGGCAACGGGACGGTCCCGGGATCGGCGACCACCTCGACCGCGGTGACCACCAGTGGGTCGGTCTCCGGGTGCGGCCAGTCGGCGGCGCGGCCGGTGAACCGGCGCTCGGCCGGCCCGCCGAGCTGGGCGAGGGCGGTCAGCCGGCTGTCCCCGTAGCCCCACTGGGTCAGCCGGTCGGCCACCTGCCCCGGCGTGGTGGTGTCGGCGCCCAGCACCACCAGCCGCCGCCCCGGCGTGAGGTGCGGGACGAGCAGCTCCAGCGGCCGCCAGACCACCGACACCACCGTGGTCTCCTCCACCGACCAGCCCATCCGGGAACAGGCCAGCGTCACCGACGACGGGTGCGGGACGACGTCGACCGCAGCCGCGCCGAACCACCGGACCAGCGTGGTGCCGATGCCGGAGAACATCGGGTCACCGCTGGCCAGCACCACCACCCGGCGGCCGGGGTGCGCGGTGGGCAGCTCCCGGACGGCCAGCGCCATCGGCGAGGGCCAGGGCACCCGCTCGGCGCCCACCGAGGCGGGCACGAGGCCGAGCTGACGGGTGCTGCCGCGGAGCACCTGCGCGCCCTCGACCGCCCGCCGGGCGGCCGGGGACAGCCCGTCCCAGCCGTCGGCCCCGATGCCGACGACGGTCACGGTCCACCCCTCGGGCGCCGTCACGCGGGCAGGTCCCCCTCCGGGCCGGCGGCCTCGGCCAGCAGCTTCTCCCGCAGCTCCGCGGGCAGCAGGTCCACGTAGACGGTGCCGTTGAGGTGGTCGACCTCGTGCTGCAGGCAGCGCGCCGCCATCCCGGTGGCCTCGATCGAGGTGGGGTCGCCGTGCACGTCGACGCCGTCCACCCGGGCCCGGAAGGCGCGCTCGAGCTCGGCGTAGGGGCCGGGCACCGACAGACAGCCCTCCTCGGTCACCTCGACCGGGGGCTCGTCGCCCACCGGATCGAGGATGGTCAGCACCGGGTTCACCACGTAGCCGACGACGTCCTCACCGTCGGCGTCCGGGCAGTCCATGACGAACACCCGGGCGTCGACGCCGATCTGGTTGGCGGCCAGCCCCACCCCGTCGGCCTCGGCCATGCTGGCGAACATGTCCAGCAGCAGGTGCCGCAGCTCGCGGTCGAAGACCGTCACCGGCG
>JAOPVN010000312.1 GCA_025966175.1 Modestobacter sp.
GGAAGCCGTGCGCGACGAAGACGTCGCCCAGCTCGCGGACCTTCGACCAGAAGAGCGAGTGGTGCCAGTGCTCGACGTAGAAGTTGTGGTTCTCCACGAACGGGAAGACCTGGCGGGCCAGTTCGACCAGCCCGTCGAAGGACTCCCGGTCGGCCTCGGTCGGCAGGTAGGTGCGGTACTCGGCGGTGACCCGGACCCGCTCGGCCAGGATCTCGTCCAGCGGACGGCGGATGTCGTCACCGGCGAGCAGCCCCTGGACGTAGCCGCGCAGGGCGGTGAAGGGCAGCCGCAGGTCGTCGATCCAGGCCCGGTCGCTGTGCGTGTAGCCGGCGCCGGTGGAGAACCAGAACCACGGGTCCTTGGCCTTCTCGAACGCCGAGGTCCACTGCGAGCCGTCGGGGTGCGCAGCGATCGCCTTCAGCGTGGCGTCGGGGTCGTCGTTGCCGAGCACGATGTCGGCCAGCCCGAGCTCGACGGCGAGCTTGGCCAGGCCCCGCACCTCGTCGTCCGGCCGGAACAGCAGGATGTCGATGCCGGACACCATGCTGGCGATCGTCTGGTCGCTGATGCCGGGGAACGCCGCCTGGCAGAACTCCCGGAAGGTCAGGTAGGCGCCGTACCCGAGGTTGAGCATCTCGAAGTGGTACGAGCCCATCTCGAACAGGTTGTGGATCAGCTCGCCGTAGCTGGTGAGCAGGTCGTAGGTGGAGTAGACGCCCCGGTGCTGCAGCACGCTCTCCACCGGCTCCATGTCCGGGAGCGGCGCGAACCGGATCGCCTTCAGCCGGTCGATGCAGTCGGTCGCCTTCGCGACCCACTGCTCGTAGATCTCGTCCCAGTTCTCGTAGTAGTGCCCGGCACGGACCGCGAAGTCCTCGGCCCGCTCGGCGATCTGGGCCGGATCGGTGACCGCGTTGGGGCTGATGTAGAGGTAGCCGTTGATGATCCGCTGGTCGATGCCACCGGCCGGGGGGACCGGCCACACCCGGGTGGACATCTGGCTGGCCGCGACCCACCAGTTCTCGGTCATGATCGTGTCGAACGGGTAGAGCGGCTCGGGGTTGTGCATCCCGTCGAAGAACCAGAACTTGCCGTCCTCGAACTCGCGGCGCTCCTCGCTGAGCAGGGCGTAGTACGGGTACATCCGCTGCCAGCCCTCGGCGCCGGCCGGGGTCTGGACGGCGAAGGGGCTGGCGAACCGCTCCCCAGGGACCGCCTGGGCGGCTCCCTCGGAGCTCGGCACGCCGTCGGGCGAGGAGTGGGAACTGGTCATGCGGGCGCCTCCGCCTCGGACAGGGTCGTGGACAGGTGCTCCGGCGCGGGGGGACCCGGCCGCTCTGGTGCGGGGACCGACGGGGCTGTGCGCAGCCCCTGCAGATAGGCGAGGACGTCGTCGGAGTCCACGACGTCGCCGTACTTCTCGTTGATGTCGAACAGGCTGGCGTCGTGCGGCGCCTGCGCCCGGTCACCGACGCAGTCCCGCGGCACCAGGGTCGGGTAGCCGTGCTGGACGGCGTCGACGACGGTGGCGCGGACGCAGCCGCTGGTGGTCGCGCCGGTGACGATCACGGTGTCGGCGCGGACCGAGGCCAGGTAGGAAGCCAGCGCCGTGCCGAAGAACGCCGAGGCGCCGGTCTTCACCACCAGGTGCTCGTCCGTGCGGGGAGCCAGCCGCTCGTCGACGTCCACCAGTCGGGTGCCGAGCTTTAGGGCGGCCATGCCGGTGGCCTTCTTCAGCCAGGCGAGGTCCCGGATCTGCCCCGGGTCGTAGGCGATCGTGGTGAAGACGACCGGCACACCGCCGGCCCGGGCGGCCTCGAGCAGCCGCGCAGTGGCCAGCACCGGCGCGCTCAGGTCGGCACCGGTCGGGTAGCTGGGGTCGGTGAAGCCGTAGCTGAAGTCGACGACGACGACCGCCGGACGGCTGCCCCGCTGCACGGATCGGCCGAAGCCGGCCCGGTCGTAGACGCTGGCGGTCGAAGCGGGGTCCACGGCCGTCCTCTCTCTGAGCTGCTGGCTGGATCATGCTGTGTGCGACGCCACTGCCGTGATGTGGCATACATGTATACCAAATGGGCTCAAGGAGACAAGTCCCTCTGTGCCGCCGTCACCATCCGACATCCGGGGGCCCTGACGGAAGACGTTCTCGCAGACGTAACAGGGCCGAAATCCGACGTAACGCGAACGCCACGCGCCCCGTCGACCTGCGGAAAAGGGGTCTTGTCTACCAATGGCATACCGGTATACGTTCCGGCCTCAATCGATCCCGTGACCGTCGACACACGCGGGTAGAGCGCACCTCTCCACCGGCTCGGCCCGTTCCGGACCGGTCCGCATCACTCACCGCAGCCGCCGGCACCTCTGTGCCAGTCGGCCCTTCCCGCTGCACAGGAGACGGAATGGAACAGTTCCCCGAACAGGCGTCAACGAACTGGATCTTGTCCACGTTCATCTACATCGTCGGCACGTGCGCCGTACTGCTCGTCGTCGCCGGGCTGGTCTTCATCGACAAGGGCCTGGTCCGCCGCCGCAACGTGCTCGACACGACGGTCCAGAAGATCGGCGGGGCCATGGTCGGTGGCCTGGGCACGCTCCTGATCGGGTACCCGATCTGGCAGTGGCAGTTCAACCAGGCCTTCGGTGCCGAGCAGCCGTTGTGGCAGGCGATCAAGGACTGGTGGGTCGGCGGGACGTTCCCCAACACGGCGTCGCGCTACATCGACCCTGCTGTGCTGCCGGAAGCCGACGTCCTGCAGGTCTTCCTGCCGTTCTTCATCGTCTTCACCATGGCGACGATGGCGCTGGTCCACACCGGCGTCGTCGAGCGGGTCAAGCCGCTCCCGTTCTACGTGATGTCCTTCGTCCTCGGGGCGGTGCTGTCTCCGCTGGTCGCCTACTTCTGCTGGGGCTCGCTGTCCCCGCTGACCCTGGCCGGCACCCATGACTTCGACGGGGTGTTCCCGCTCTACATCACCGCCGGGACGTTCGTCCTCGTGCTCTCCTGGCGGA
>JAOPVN010000314.1 GCA_025966175.1 Modestobacter sp.
ACCGTGCCGCGCCGGCCGGCCTTGCCGTGCACCGCGCCGGCCTGGCCGATCACCCGCGCGTGCAGCGCGAGGGCCTCGGTGAGGGTGGACTTGCCTGCGTCGGGGTGGCTGATGACGGCGAAGGTCCGCCGCCGGGCTGCCTGGGGGAGCACCTCGGCGGCACCGTGGGACTCCGCGCTCTGGAGGCTGCTCATGGACGTGCGGGATCTCCTCAGGTGGTACCGGGTGTACCTCCGACTGTACGGCGATTCGGGGTCAGACGTGGTAGAGCAGATGAGCGGGCACGCTCAGGCCGCGGCCTGCTCGGCCGGAGCCCCGGCCGGGACCGGACTGCGGCGCAGCACCAGCCAGGCGACGATCCCCAGCACGCCGGCCGCGGCGGCACCCAGGGCGGGGACGGCGAAGGCGGCCTCGGCACCCCACGCGTCGACCGCCGTCCCGGCCAGCGCCGAGCCGGCGGTGACGCCGACGGTGAGGCCGGTCGAGGTCCAGGTGAGCCCCTCGGTCAGGCCCGCTCGGGGTACCCGGGCCTCCACCACGGACATCCCGGCGACCAGCACCGGGGCGATGCTCAGCCCGGCGAGGAACGCGATGGCGACCAGCGCGTGGAGCGAGCCGACCAGGTGCAGCGACTGGGCGGCAAGGGCGAACAGCACCGCGCAGACGAGGAACCGGGTGACCAGCGTGCCCGGCAGCTTGGCGATGCCGTAGACCAGCCCGGCCACCAGGCTGCCGCCGGCGTAGGCCGACAGCGCGATCCCGGCCGCGGCGGGGCGGCCCTCCGCGTCGGCGAACCCGACCACGACGACGTCCATCGCCCCGAAGACGGTGCCGATCGCCAGGTAGGTGACGGCGATGCCGATCAGCCCGGGGGTGAGCACCCGGGCCCGGACCCGCGGCTGGCCCTCGACCCGGGGCGCCACCGGCGGGGCGGTGGCGTCGAGCCGGGAGAGCACCAGCCCGCCGACGACGCCGACCAGCAGCCCGGTGAGGAAGCCGACGGGGGGTGCGATCAACGCGGCCAGGAACGTCACCAGGGGCGGCGCGACGACGAAGACCACCTCGTCGGCCACGGACTCGAACGCGAACGCCGTCTGCCGCTGCGTGGGGTCGGGCAGCGCGTGCGCCCACCGGCTGCGGACGACGGAGCCGACGTTGGCGCCGCTGGCACCGGCGAGCACGGCGAGGACGAACCAGGTCCAGCGCGGTGCGTCGGCGAGCACCACGGTCACGAACGCCACGCCCAGCACCAGGTAGAGGAGCGCGGTCGCGCGGAGCACGCGCCCCTGACCGACCCGGTCCATGGCGCGGGCCCACTGCGGGCTGGCCACGGCGAAGGAGAGCGCGAGGGTGCCCGACACTGCACCGGCCAGGGCGTAGCTGCCGGTCTCGCCCTCCACGAGCAGCACCGAGCCGAGCCCGACGGTCGCCATCGGAACGCGGGCGAACAGGCCGGCGAGGGAGAACGCGCGGGTGCCGGGGGCGCCGAACAGGTCGGCGTAGGGAGTGAGGAGGGTGCGGGGTGACACAGCTGCTTCTCGCGCTTCCTGGCCACAGGCGAGTGCGGGGATGCCCGCCGGACCCTCGGGTGGCGAGCCGAACGTAGCAGCCGGACGGGGCCCCTGACGGCACGCAGGGAGACTGGCCCGGTGAGCTCCAGATCAGTGCGTACGGCGCTCGGCACGCTGACCAGACATCGCGACGACGTGGCCACGGCACGCGCGGAGAGCCGGGTGTCGGCCTACGTCTACGGCAACGTGCTGGTGCTGGCGGCGGTCGTCGGCGCCTCCCCGGCGGCCGTGGCGTCCGGCACGGCCGTGGTGCTGGTCGTCGGCACCATCCTGTCCACCTACGTGGCGCACGTGCTGGCGCACGCGATCGGCTCCCTGTTCGGCGGCGAGGACGGCCGCACGGCGGTGGCAGTCGAACTGCGCGACGCCGTACCGATCATCAGCTCGGGCATCACCCCGGCGTTGCTCCTCGGTGCCGCCGCGCTGGGCTGGCTGCCGGCGCTGTGGGCACAGGCGCTGTCCGCGGTCGTGCTGCTCGGCCGGATCGCCAGCACGGGGGTGGTCTACCGCCGCTTGCGCGCCGACGTGCCGCTCCGGCGGGCCTGGACCGTGGGCGCACTGGCCGCCGGGGTGGCCGCGGTCGCCGTCGTCCTCAAGCTGGCGCTCACCCACTGACACCAGACGTCCGCCGCTGCTGCGGGCGACTCGAGTGCTTGGCTCCGCATCTGCGGACGTCGATCGAGGCCTGCGCCGGCAGAGCCGTGCCGAGGGCGAGCAGCGCACTACATTCGGGTGGGTGACGACCTCCAGCCCGCTGCCCGATCCGCGGCTCCGCCCGCAGGTGGCCGCGGGCACCGCGGGCTCCGGCGGGCTGGTCGACCGGCACGGCCGGGTCGCGACCGACCTGCGGGTGTCGCTGACCGACCGCTGCAACCTGCGCTGCACCTACTGCATGCCGCCGGAGGGCCTGCAGTGGCTGCCCAAGGTCGAGCAGCTCACCGACGACGAGGTCGTCCGGCTGGTCCGGATCGGGGTCGAACTGCTGGGCATCCAGGAGGTCCGGTTCACCGGCGGCGAGCCGCTGCTGCGCCCCGGCCTGCCCGGCATCGTGGCCGCCACGACCGCGCTCACGCCGCGGCCGGAGGTCAGCCTGACCACCAATGCCATCGGGCTGTCCCGGATGGCGCCGGCGCTCGCCGAGGCCGGCCTGGACCGGATCAACGTCAGCCTGGACACGCTGGATCGCGAGCGGTTCAAGCAGCTCACCTACCGCGACCGGCTGCCCGACGTGCTGGCCGGGCTGCAGGCCGCGCAGGACGCCGGGCTCACCCCGGTCAAGGTGAACGCCGTCCTGCTGCACGGCATCAACGACATCGACGCCGTCCCGCTGCTGGACTACTGCCTCGAGCACGGCTACGAACTGCGGTTCATCGAGCAGATGCCGCTGGACGCCCACCACGCCTGGACCCGCGGCCGGATGGTCACCGCGGAGGACATCCTGGCCCGGCTCACCGCCGCGCACACGCTCACCCCGGACGTCGAGGAGCGCGGCGCCGCCCCGGCCGAGCGCTGGCTGGTCGACGGCGGACCGGCCACCGTCGGCGTCATCGCCTCGGTGACCCGGTCGTTCTGCGGCGCCTGCGACCGCACCCGGCTCACCGCCGACGGGCAGATCCGCAACTGCCTGTTCGCCCGGGAGGAGTCCGACCTGCGCACCGCGCTGCGCGAGGGCGCCGACGACGCGGAGATCGCCGACCGGTGGCGGATCGCGACGCTGTCCAAGCTGCCGGGGCACGGCATCGACGACCCGAGCTTCCTGCAGCCGACCCGCCCGATGTCCGCGATCGGGGGCTGAGCGGTGCCCGTGACCGTGCGGTACTTCGCCGGGGCCCGCGCCGCCGTCGGTGTGGACACCGAGACCCGGGAGGCCGGCACCCTGTCCGAGCTCGTCGGGCAGATCGTCGACGCCCACGGGGAACGCCTGGAGCGGGTGCTCACCGCGTGCTCGTTCCTGGTGGACGGAACCACGACCCGCGACCGCGCGTTGGTGCTGGCGCCCGGCGCGGTGGTGGACGTACTGCCGCCCTTTGCCGGCGGATGAGGAGGGCGAGATGAGCCTGTTCGGGAAGGCGAAGGCCAAGGCCGAGGAGCTGTTGGGCCACGCCGAGGAGGTCTACGGCCAGTCGCACGGCGACGCCGCCGCGACGCTGGACGGCGAGGCCCGCCGGCTGGAGGGCGAGGCCGAGGAGGAGCAGGACGGGGGCGTCCCGCGCCCCGAGGACGACGGCCTGGCCGGTTCCGGAGCCCGCTGACCCCGCCGGTGGGTCCCTCAGCCCAGGGGTGATGCCGGGGGCTGCGGCAGGAGCCGGATCGCGACCAGGGCGACGTCGTCCTCGGGCCGGCCGTGCACCAGCCGGTCGACCAGCTCGTCGCACAACTCGTCCAGGGGTCGGCCGGCCAACGCTCTCGCCGCGTCCCGCAGCCGGGTCATCCCCTCGTCCAGGTCCCCGCCCCGGCGCTCGATGAGCCCGTCGGTGAACAGCAACACCGTCGTCCCGCGGTCCAGCACCACCATCGACTCCCCGCGCGGCGTGGCCGGGTCGACGCCGAGCAGCAGCTCGCCGTGCCAGTCGGCGAGCGCGGCCAGGGAGCCGTCGGGGTTGATGACCAGCGGCGGCAGGTGCCCGGCGTTGCTCCAGCGCATCCGCGTCACCCCGCGGGCCCGTTCGTCGTCGGTCTGCTCGAACCGGGCCACCGCGGCGGTCGCGTAGGTGCCCACCTGCAGCTGGGCCATCGCGGCGTCCAGCCCGCGGAGCACCTCGGCCGGACCGCCGTCGCTGTAGGTGGCGATGCCACGCAGCAGCGAGCGCAGCTGGCCCATCGCTGCGGCGGCCGCGGTGTCGTGCCCGACGACGTCCCCGATGACCAGCATCGTCGCCCCCGTCGGCTGCCGGAACGCGTCGTACCAGTCCCCGCCGACCCGGGCCGCCTCGGCGGCCGGGGTGTACCGGACGACGACCTCCGCCTGCTCGTGGGTGAAGGCCCCGGTGAGCAGGCTGCGCTGCAGCTCCTCGGCGAGCTGGCGCTGCTGGGAGAACAGCCGGACGTTGTCCAGGGCCAGGCCCGCGCGGTCGGCCACCTCCTGGGCGGCGGCCAGATCGGTCGCCCCGGGGGCGCGCTCCCCGTCGAAGTACAGCGTGAGCGCCCCCAGCGTCCGGCCCCGGGCGCGCAGCGGGACGGTGACGGCGGAGTGCGGTCCGAGGAGCAGGAGCAGGTCGCGCGCCTCGCCCTCGGGCATCAGCCCGGCGACGTCCCGCGCGTCGGCCACCACCGTCTCCCCGAGCAGGGCCCGCACCACCGGTGAGGTGACCGGCATGGAGCTCAGCCGCACGTCCACGTACCGCTCGACCAGCGGGCGCCGGGCCGGGTCGACGTGCCACCACCCGACGTCGCGGGGCCGCCCGTCCTCCTCCAGCACGGTGAGCACGCACCAGTCGCCCAGCGCCGGGACGATCAGTCGCGGGATCCGGGCGGCGGCGGTGTCGACGTCCAGCGTGCCGGCCAGCTCGGAGCTGACCCGGGCCAACATGGCCAGCCGTTCCTGGGCCACCCGGCGCTCAGTGACGTCGGAGTAGTACATGAGCAGGCCGCCGTCGGCGGGGAGGGCCTCGACCTCGAACCAGCGGTTGAGCGGATGCGGGTAGAACGCCTCCAGGTCGACCCGCTGACCCGTCGCCATGGCCTTCCGGTAGGCCCGGCCGAACTCGTTGTCGAGGTTGGCCGGGAACGCCGTCCAGAAGTCCGTGCCGACGAGCTGTTCACGGGTCTGGCCCACCACCGCCTCACCGGCGGGGTTGACGTAGGTGATCCGCCAGTCGCGGTCGACGGACATGAAGCCCACCGGCATCGTCTCGACGACCCGTTCACCCGCGCGCCACGGCATGTGGGACCTCCCGGTCATCCGCTACCCGCGGCACACCGGAGGAGCACCCTCCCCGTCAGTGGAGTCGAGTCCGGTCAGTTATGCCATGGGTGCTGAGGACAGGCAAGGACCGTTGCCACAGCCGGCACACAGGTCACGGGCAGGCGACCCACTCCTCCGCGCCGTCGGTGAACACCTGGCGCTTCCAGATCGGCAGCCGCGCCTTCACCTCGTCCACGAGCTCGGCGCAGGCGGCGAACGCCTGGCCGCGGTGGGCGGCGCTGACCGCGCAGGCCAGCGCGACGTCCCCGATGGCCAGCAGCCCGACCCGGTGCGAGACAGCGACCGCCTGCACCTCGGGCCGGGCGGCGAACTCGGCGGCGATCTCGGCGATCAGATCCGGCGCGGTCGGGTGTCCGACGTACTCCAGCTCGGTGACCTCGCGGCCGCCGTCGTGGTCGCGGACGACGCCGGCGAAGGAGACGACGGCACCGGCGGCCTTGTCCGCGACGGCCGCCTCGTGGTCGGCAACCGACAGCGGCTCGTCGGTGACCCGGGCCAGCAACGGAGGGGTGCTCACGGCGCGAAGGTACCCGCGTCGAGGTCACCTGCCCCCGCCGCGCCAGGCATAGGAACCTTTTCACCCGGTTCTGCGGCCCAGACCGGGTGAAAAGGTTCCTATGCCTGGGGAGGTGCGCCCGGCGGGACGTCCAGGTCGGTCGGGTCGGCCAACCCGGTGCAGTCGACCTCCAGGACGTCGTGGGTGGCCAGGTAGCGGCGCGCCCCCTCGTCGCCGGTCGCCGTCTCGATGACCCCGATCCAGTGCTCTCGGCCGAGCAGCACCGGGTGCCCGCGGACGCCGTCGTAGCTGGCCACCGCGAGCGCGTCGGGCGCGGTGTGCTCGGCCATCCGGGTCAGCGCGGCCGGCGTCATCCCCGGCATGTCCACCAACTGGACGAGCACCGCGTCGGCCGTGCCCGGCCAGCCGCGCAGCCCCTCGAGACCGGTGCGCAGGCTGGACGCCATCCCGCTCTCCCAGTCGGCGTTGGCCAGGACGGTCGCGCCGGACAGGTCGGCGGTGCGCCAGACGTCGACCGCCTGCGCGCCGAGGACGACGAGCACCGGGTCGCACACCGCGGCCGCCGTCCGGACCGCCCGCTCGACCAGCAGGCTGCCCTCGTACTCCACCAGCGCCTTCGGCATGCCGTAGCGGCGACCGCCCCCGGCGGCGAGTACGAGCCCGGCCACCGGGCGATCCGACGTCACTCCCCCACCCTCTCAGACCCCCAGGCGTGCGTTCGGTACCGAGAGCACCGGGGACCCTCAGCGGGTGTAGACGGCGACCTCCGAGGCCTTCACCGACGCCCACACCTCCGCGCCCGGGGCCAGACCCATCTCGGCGAACGAAGTGGCGGTGACGTCGGCGGTCAGCGGCACCTCTCCGGTGAGGTCGCAGCGCACCACCGAGCCGTGCGGGGTCGCCGACACCAGCCGCAGCGGCCACACGTTGCGCGGGCTGCCGTCCGGATGCTGCAGGTAGAGCGCCACCGACTCGGGCCGGATGGCGACGAACACCGGCCCGGCGGCCTCCTCGGCGATCGCGACCACCCCGCCGCCGTCCAGCACGACCTGCTCTCCCTTCCCGGTGCCGGGCAGCAGGAACAGCCCGACCAGCCGGGCCACGTAGTCGGTCCGCGGACGGCGGGCGACCTCGGCCGGCGTGCCGGCCTGCGCGACCCGACCGTCCTCGACCACGACCACCCGGTCGGCCAGCGCCATCGCATCGATCGGGTCGTGGGTGACCAGCACGGCACTGCCGGGGAACTCCGACAGGTGGCGGTGCAGCTCGGCCCGCACGGTGAGCCGGGTGCGGGCGTCCAGCGCCGACAGCGGTTCGTCGAGCAGCAACAGCCGGGGGTCCACGACGAGCGCCCGGGCCAACGCCGCCCGCTGCGCCTGCCCGCCGGAGAGCTCACCGGGTCGCCGTCCGCCCAGGCCCGCCAGGCCGACGCGGGTCAGCCACGCCTCGGCGGACGCCCGGGCCGCGGCCCGGTGCACGCCCCGGGTGCGCAGCCCGAAGGCGACGTTCTCGGTGATCGACAGGTGGGGGAACAACAGATGGTCCTGGAACACCATGCCGAGAGATCGCTGGTGCGGCGGCACGTGGACGCGGCCGTCGTCCCAGACGGTGTCCCCGTCGAGCACGACCCGGCCGTCGTCCGGAGGCAGGAGCCCGGCGAGCACCCGCAAGAGCGTGGACTTGCCGGCGCCGTTGGGGCCGAGGACGGCGAGCACCTCGCCGTCGGCAACGGCGACCTCGAGGTCGACCGCCAGCGAGCCGCGCTGGACGACGACGTGCGCGGAGAGGGTCACGCCGACACGCCTCGCCCCAACCATCGGTCCCGGAGCAGCAGCAGCGTCGCCAGCGACACCGCCAGCAGCACCAGGGAGAGCACGATCGCCGCTTCCGGGTCGCGCTGCAGGGCCAGGTAGACGGCCAGCGGCATGGTCTGCGTCGTCCCGGGGAAGTTGCCGGCGAAGGTGATCGTCGCGCCGAACTCGCCCAGCGCCCGGGCCCAGCAGAGCACCGCTCCGGCAGCGATCCCGGGCGCGACCAGCGGCAGGGTGACCCGGCGGAACGTCGTCCACCGGTCGGCGCCCAGGGTGGCCGCGGCGTCCTCGAACCGCGCATCGGCGGCGCGCAGCGCACCCTCGACGCTGATCACCAGGAACGGCATCGCCACGAACGTCTCGGCGATCACGACGGCCGTGGTGGTGAACGGGATCGTGATGCCCAGGTGTTCGAACAGCGGCCGGCCGAGGATGCCCTGCCGGCCGAGCACCAGGAACAGGGCGACCCCGCCGACCACCGGGGGCAGCACCAGCGGCACGGTGACCAGCGCCCGGAGCACCGACCGGCCCGGGATGCGGGAGCGTGCCAGCACCCAGGCGATCGGCACGCCCAGCAACAGCGAGACGAGCGTGGCCAGGGTCGCCGAGACCAGCGACAGTCTCAGTGCCTGGCCGACCCCCTCCTGGGCCAGCTGTGGCCCGATCGCCGACCAGGGCGCTCGGATCACCAGGCCGACCAGCGGGAAGACCAGGAAGACGATGCCGATGGCCGCGGGCACGAGCAGCGGCGCCGGCACGCCGCTGCCCCGCGGCCGGCGGCGGACCCGGCGCTGGGACCGGGGAGCGTTCACAGCCGTCACGCGGGGCAGCAGATCACGAGGGCTCAGGACGTCGGCGCCCGGAACCCGGCGTCGGTCAGTGCCTGCTGCCCGGCGTCGGAGTTCACCAGGTCCACGAACGCCTGCGCGGCCTCCGGGTTGGGCGCAGCCTTCAGCACGCAGATCGGGTAGGAGTTGATCTCCTTCTCCGCCTCCGGGAATGGAATGCCCTCGACGTCGGAGCCGGCGGCCTGCACGTCGGTGGCGTAGACCAGCGCCGCGTCCACCTCGCCGAGCTGCACCTTGGTCAGCGCCGCCTTGACGTCCTCCTCCTCGGTGTCCGGCTGCGCGGTGATCCCGGCGTCGGCGAACACCGCCTCCGCCGCGGCGCCGCAGGGCACGTCGGCGGCGCAGATCGCCAGTGCCAGGTCGGCGTTGCCGAAGTCGGCCAGGCCGGTCACCTTGCCGGGGTTGCCCCGGGGGACGGCGATCTCCAGCACGTTCTCGGTGAAGACCGTCGGGCCGGCGCCCTGCAGACCGGCGTCGGTGACCACGGTCATCTGCTTCTCGTTGGCCGAGGCGAAGACGTCGACCGGCGCGCCCTGGGTCAGCTGGGTGGCCAGCGCGGAGCTGCCGGCGACGTTGAACTGCACGTCGAGCCCGGGGTTGTCGGCCTCGAGCTGGGCACCGAGGTCGGTGAAGACGTCGGTCAACGAGGCGGCGGCGAAGACGGTCAGGGTGCCGCTCAGGTCACCGCCGGAGGACGACGCGGCAGCCGAGCTCGACGTCCCCGCTGCGGCGTCCGACGAGGAGCCGCCACAGGCGGAGAGGGCCAGCGCTGCCACGGCCGGCAGCACCAGCAGTGCTCGGGTCTTCACAACGGTCCTCCGTCTCTCCGGGCCGACAGGAGCGGCCCGCGCGGGCGGAACCATAGCGCAGGAAGATCCGCTGGTGCGGGCTCGGACGGCAGCATCGAACCGCACCTGCCCCACTGAGGTCGGGTTCGCTGTCGGGGACTGGCCGGACCCGGGACGTCCACGCCGGCCCGGGTCGGCGTGGACGGCTCAGGGCAGCCGGAAGCCGGCCGCGGCCAGCGCCTCCTGGCCGGCGTCGGAGGTGACCAGCTGGACGAAGGCCAGCGCGCCGGCCGGATTGGGCGCGTCGGTCAGCGTGCAGATCGGGTAGCCGGTGATCGCGTCCTCGGACTCCGGGAACCCGATCCCCTCGACGGTGTCGCCCGCGGCCTGGACGTCGGTGCGGTAGACCAGTGCCGCGTCGACCTCGCCCCGCTGCACCGTGGTCAGCGCGGCCTTGACGTCCTCCTCCAGGGCGTCCGGCGCGGCGGTCAGCCCGGCGGCGTCGAACGCCTTCCCGGCGGCCGCGCCGCAGGGCACCTCGGATGCGCAGAGCG
>JAOPVN010000316.1 GCA_025966175.1 Modestobacter sp.
TGTGCGATCCGGGGTCGAGTCGGCGGCCGCGCGGGCTCACACTGACCGGGTGGACGTCGCACTGCCGCCGGGCTGGCCGGACGAGGTCGCGCCGCCCGGCGCCCCGGACTGGGAGCGCACGGCGGTCGCGTGGCTGTACGACCTCGTGCCGCACGACTACCGGGCGCACGAGGTGCTGCGCCGGTATCCCGTGCTGCTCGCCCGCTTCGCCGCCGACCACGTGGCCGCCGGGCTCGAGGCGGCTCGCGCCGGCTGGCGCACCGTGCGCGTGGAGCTGGCCGACCAGCTGCCTCCCGACGCGATGGAGGCGGCGATCAGCGCCTACGAGCGGGAGGGCGCCCGGCTGACCCAGGCCGCCCGCGGGGTGGAGGTGGTCGCCGGGGCGCTGCGCGGCGAACGCTGGGTGCCCCGCCTCTGAGCGCTCGACGCTCGCCCGGGCAGGTTGCCGGTTCGCAGTTACAGTGGTCCTCCACCGGTCGCGCGTCCTTTCTCGGCGCCGCCATCGTCGAGAGGACCCTGCCCCGTCGTGTCGTTGCTCCGCTCACTGACCGGGCCCGCCGACCTCCGGGCGCTGCGTCCCGACCAGCTGCCCGTGCTGGCCGCGGAGATCCGCGACGCCCTGGTGGCCAGCGTCGCCAAGACCGGCGGCCACCTCGGGCCCAACCTCGGCGCGGTCGAGCTGACCATCGCACTGCACCGGGTGTTCGACTCCCCGCGGGAGCCGATCGTCTTCGACACCGGTCACCAGGCCTACGTGCACAAGCTGCTCACCGGCCGGCTGGACGGCTTCGCCCAGCTCCGTCAGCGCGGCGGCCTGTCGGGGTACCCGAGCCGGGCGGAGAGCGAGCACGACTGGGTGGAGAACAGCCACGCCTCGACGTCGCTGTCCTACGCCGACGGGCTGGCCAAGGGCTTCGCCGTCCGCGGCGACTCCCGCCCCGTGGTGGCGGTCATCGGCGACGGTGCGCTCACCGGCGGGATGGCCTGGGAGGCGCTCAACAACATCGCCGCCGCGCAGGACCGGCCCGTCGTCATCGTGGTCAACGACAACGGCCGGTCGTACTCCCCGACGATCGGTGGGGTCGCCGACGCGCTCGCGACCCTGCGGCTGCGGCCGGGCTACGAGGAGGCGCTGCTCGCCGTCCGGCAGGCCCTGCACCGCGCACCCGTCGTCGGCACCAAGCTCTACGAAGCCCTGCACGCGATCAAGAAGGGCCTCAAGGAGGTCCTCTCCCCGCAGGGCATGTTCGAGGACCTCGGCATGAAGTACGTCGGCCCGGTCGACGGGCACGACGTCGCGGTGATGGAGTCGGCGCTGCGCCGGGCCCGGGCCTTCGGCGGCCCGGTGATCGTGCTCGCCGTCACCACCAAGGGCTTCGGTTACCCGCCGGCCGAGACCGACACGATCGACGCCTGGCACTCCACCGGCGTCTTCGAGCCCGACAGCGGCCTGTCCTCGGCGGCGGCCGGCCCGGAGTGGACCGACGTCTTCTCCGACGAGCTGGTGCGGCTCGGCACCGAGCGCTCCGACATCGTGGCGATCACCGCCGCGATGCTGCACCCGACCGGCCTGGCCCCCTTCGCCGAGCGGTTCCCCGAGCGGACCTTCGACGTGGGCATCGCCGAGCAGCACGCGCTGACCTCGGCCGCCGGGCTGGGGATGGCCGGCCTGCACCCCGTCGTCGCCGTCTACTCGACGTTCCTCAACCGCGCCTTCGACCAGCTGCTGATGGACGTCGCGCTGCACGGCCAGCCGGTCACCGTGGTGCTCGACCGCGCCGGGGTCACCGGCTCCGACGGCGCCTCGCACAACGGTATGTGGGACATGTCCCTCTGCTCGATCGTCCCCGGCCTGCAGCTGGCCGCGCCCCGCGACGAACCCACCCTGCGCGAGGCGCTGCGCGAGGCCGTCCAGGTCACCGACGGGCCGACCGTCATCCGCTTCCCGAAGGGCGCGCTGCCCGCCGAGGTGCCTGCCCTGGAGCGCCGCGGACCGGTCGACGTGCTGCGCCGCGGCGCCACCCCGGAGGTGCTCCTGGTCGCCGTCGGCTCGCTGGTGCCGCTGTGCCTGGCCGTCGCCGAGCGCGCGGCCGACCACGGCATCGAGGTCACCGTCGTCGACCCGCGGTGGGTGCTGCCGGTGTCCCCGGAGCTGCTCACGATGGCCGGTGAGCACCGGCTGGTGGTCACCGTCGAGGACGGCGGCCGGGCCGGCGGCGTGGGGACGACGCTGTCCCAGGCACTGCAGGACGACGACTGCGACGTGCCGGTGCGCACCCTGGGTCTGCCCCAGCGGTTCTTCGAGCACGGCAGCCGCGGCCAGGTGCTCGCCGACGCCGCGCTCACCGAGCAGGACGTCGCCCGCCGGATCGTCGAGTGGGCCGCCCGGATCGCCGACCGCGCAGCGGGCGAGCCCCAGCAGGCGGAGCAGGCCGAGGGGCAGCAGTGAGTTCGACGGTGATCGCCGAGATCCAGGTGGCGCCGTCCCCGCCGGGCACCCCGGAGAACCCGCACGCCTTCGTGGAGGCCGCGATCGCGGTGATCCAGAGCTCCGGACTGCGGCACGAGGTCGGGGCGCTCGGGACGACGCTGGAGGGCGACGCCGACGCCGTGTGGGCCACGTTGCGGGCGGCGCACGAGGCGATGGTGGCCGCGGGCGCCACGGGCGGCATCTCGCACGTGAAGGTCGCCACGGTGAACCGCACGATGGACAGCCTCACCGCCAAGTTCCGCTGACCCCGGACCCACTTTCGGCGCCGAAAGCGGGTCGGGAGACCTCGCTTTCGGCGCCGAAAGCGAAACGGGTTGGGTTACGCGGGCAGCGAGGCCACCCCGCGCGGCAGGAACCGCGAGCCGCGCACGGCCTCGGAGACGCCGGCCCGGTCCAGGTACGCGGAGATGCCACCCAGCCAGAACGGCCAGCCCGCGCCCAGCAGCATGGCCAGGTCGATGTCCTGCACCGCCTGGACGACGCCCTCGTCGAGCATCAGCCCGATCTCCTCGGCCAGCGCCCGCTCGGCGTTGGACCGCAGCTGCTCCTCGGTCAGCGGGGAGTCGCCGGAGTCGATGCCGGCCAGCTCCGGGTCCACGACGCCGGGCTCGGAGAAGACGGACCCCTTGCCGAGCTCGACCATCTTCTTGAGCCCCTCACCGACGCCGAACCGGTCGGGGAACGCCTCGTGCATCCGCTCGGCCACGTGCAGCGCCACCGGCGGGCCGACCAGCGCGAGCAGCTCGAACGGCGTCATCGGCAGGCCCAGC
>JAOPVN010000333.1 GCA_025966175.1 Modestobacter sp.
GGCGCGCGACCGAACTCGGTGAGGTCGATCCCCAGGTCGTCCGGGCCGACGAGCGACGTCGTGCCGAAGACCTTCAGCGTCTCCTCGACGCCGGGCACGAAGAACAGCAGCGCGGCCCGGGGGTTGACGGTCAGGTTGCGCAGGCTGTCGACGCGGTTGTTGCCCGGCCGGTCGGGCAGCGCCAGGCGGTGCTCGTCGAGCACCCGCACGAAGCCCGGGTCGCCGCCGCGGGGGGAGACGTCCGGGAAGCCCTCGGCGTCGGCGGTCGCCAGCGTGGCGAAGGGGGAGTGGGCGATGAACTCCCGGCAGTGCCCGTCGACGCGGTCGATGACCTTGTCCTGGACGAGCTGGGAGGGGGCGCGGTAGCCGGCCAGCACCTCTGCGTCGGTGGGCTCGGTGTCGACGGGCTGCACGTCGCGACCGTAGCCGGTCAGTAGCCTCGCGCCTCGTGCCTGAGGTGTGGAGTGCCCCCGTCCGCTTCGTCGAGTGCGACCAGCAGGGCGTCGTCTTCAACGCCCACTACCTGACCTGGGCCGACGAGGCGGTGAACGCCTGGTGGGAGACCGCCGGACTGCCCTTCGGCGCGCTGAGCGCCTGGGGGGTCGAGTACTACGTCAAGGCCAGCGCGCTGGACTGGGTTTCCTCGGCCCGGTACGGCGACACGGTCGCGGTCGACGCCGAGCTGGAGAAGCTCGGTCGCACCAGCCTCACGCTCGGCTTCACCGTCCGGGTCGGCGAGCGGGTCTGCTGCACGATCCGCACTACCTACGTCGCGACCGCGGACGGCCGACCCGCACCCTGGCCGGACGAGGTCCGCGCCCAGCTCACCGGGGGCTGACCCTGGCTCAGCGGCCGAGCCCGGCCGGCAGCACCGGCAGCCCGGCGGGCGGGCCGGACTCGATCAGCCGCCACAGCGCCTCGGTGTCGGAGTGCTCGGCGATCAGGTCACCGAGCGCGTCCAGCCGGGCCTCGCGGACGGCGGCGAAGTCGGTGTCCGGGGCGACGACGAAGCGGCGCCCGGCCACCCGGGCCACCTCGGTGAGGAAGGCGCGGCGGAACCCGTCGTCCTCCAGCGCGCCGTGCCACGTCGTCCCCCACACCGAGCCGGCGCGGGCGCCGTCCAGGAACGGCTCGGCGGAGTCGTCGACGGTGACGACGCCGTGGTGGATCTCGTAGCCGCGCACGGTGTGCCCCAGCGCGGTGCCGGTCGGTCGGGCCAGCACCTTCTGCGCGCCGAACCGGACGTCGGTGGGCAGCAGCCCGAGCCCGGGGACGACACCGGCGCGGGACTCCACGTCGTCGCTGATCGTGCGGGCCAGCATCTGGTGCCCGCCACAGATGCCCAGCACCGGACGTCCCTCGGCGGCCCGCCGGGTCACCGCGTCGGCGAGACCGCTGGCGCGCAGCCACTGCAGGTCGGCGACGGTGGACCGGGTGCCCGGCAGGACCACCAGGTCGGCGTCGGCGAGCTCCTCGGGCCGGGTGGCGTAGCGCACCAGCACGCCGGGCTCGGCGGCGAGGGCGTCCAGGTCGGTGAAGTTCGACAACCGGGGCAGCCGGGCGACCGACACGCGCAGCACGTCCTCCCCGTGCGGGGGGAGCGCCGGGCCGCGGGGGGCGTCGACGCCGAGGGAGTCCTCGACGTCCAGGTGCAGGCCGGCCTGCCACGGGAGCACGCCCAGGGTCGGCCGGCCGGTCAGTGCGGCGAGCTGGTCGAGGCCGGGGGTGAGCAGCCGGACGTCGCCACGGAACTTGTTGACCAGGAAGCCGGCCACCAGCCGCTGATCGGCGGGGGGCATCAGGGCCACGGTGCCGTAGAGGGCGGCGAACACCCCGCCGCGGTCGATGTCGCCGACGACCACGACCGGCAGGTCCGCGGCGGTGGCCAGGCCCATGTTGGCGATGTCGTCGGCGCGCAGGTTGATCTCGGTGGGCGAGCCGGCGCCCTCGCAGACGACGACGTCGAAGCGGGACCGGAGGTCGGCCAGGCAGGCGAGCGCCTGCTCCAGCAGCGCCGCCTTCATCGGCCGGTAGGACAGTGCGGTCACGTCGGCGACGGGCTTCCCGAGGACGACGACCTGACTGGCGTTCTCCCCGCCCGGCTTGAGCAGCACGGGGTTCATCGCCGCCTCGGGCTCCACCCGTGCGGCTGCGGCCTGCATCACCTGCGCCCGGCCGATCTCCGCGCCGTCCGCGGTGACCATCGAGTTGTTGCTCATGTTCTGCGCCTTGAACGGCGCGACCCGCACGCCCTGCCGCGCCAGCCAGCGGCAGATGCCGGCGGTCAACACCGATTTGCCGGCGTCCGACGTCGTGCCGGCGACCAGCAGGGCGCCGCTCATGCAGCAGCGGGGGACTGGCCCCAGCCGGCCTTCTCCTGACCCGACAGCTCGACGATCGCCTCCATCACCTGGTCGGTGACCTCGCGCCGGGCCTTGCCCTTGCCGGCCAGGCCGCGGTGCTCCGGGAAGGTGAGCGGCTCGCCGAAGGTGACCGAGAACTTGTGCGGCCGCGGCCAGCGCGCCCCGATCGGCTGGATCTTGTCGGTTCCGCGCACGGCGACCGGCACGACCGGGCAGTCGGCGGTCAGCGCCAGCCAGGCCACCCCGGTCTTGCCGCGGGCCAGCCGGCCGTCGCGCGAGCGGGTGCCCTCGGGGTAGATCCCGAACGCCCCGCCGGCCCGCAGCACACCCATGGCGGTGTCCAGCGCGGCCTGCGCGGCGCGGGACGCCTCCCGCTCGACCGGCAGCGCGCCGAGGGCGGTGAAGAGCGTCCGGGACACCCAGCCGCCGATCCCGGAGCCGCGCCAGTACTCGGCCTTCGCCAGGTAGGCGACCCTGCGGGGGGCCATGAGCGGGATCGCGATGCTGTCGATGAAGGAGAGGTGGTTGCTGGCCAGGATCACCGGCCCGCTGGGCGGCACGTTGCCGCGGCCGGTCACGGTGGGCCGGAACACGATGAAGAACAGCGGCCGCAGCACGAACCGGGCAAGCAGGTAGAACACGCGCGGCCCCCCTCCCTCGTCCCGGACCCTCGTCGGTCCGGGCGTCCCAGGATCCTCTCCGACGGACGCCGGATGGGGACCAGCGGGGGCGTTACGGGCCGGTGGGGAGCCGGGTGGGGCGGGCCGGTCAGACGCCGGTGGCGCCCGGCGGGCAGGCGTCGCGCAGGATCTCGCGGACGTCCTGGGGCAGTGAGCCGTGGCCGGTGGCGGACTCGATCATCGAGACCGCGACGTCGCGGACCTTGCGGTGCGTATGGCTGGAGATGTGCGCCAGCAGGTCGAAGGCCACCTGGTCACCGCATCCCATCAGGAGCATCAGGATCCCCTTGGCCTGCTCGATGGCCGCCCGGCTCGCCATCGCGTTCCGCAGCTGCTCCACCTCGGTCTCGAGGTGGCGCACCTGCTCGTCGGGGGGCGGGGTGACCCGGCTGTCGGTCACGTCGACCACCAGCCCGGAGAGGGCGCTCACGGCACCCGCGGGGTCGGCCTCCGCCTCGCAGACCAGCAGTGCGGTCCGTTCCTCGCCGTCCATCCGCAGCACGCGGTACTCCCGGGCGAACGGAGTGCCTGCGGTGCCCGCGGCGCTGAGGGCCTCGCGCAGGGCCGGTCGGTCCTCGGTGTGCACGTGGGACAGCAGCAGCCCGAGCGTCGGCTGGACCGAGCCGGCCGGTATCCCGTGCAGGGCGTAGAGCTCCGCGGACCACCACCACTGCTCGGTGCCCAGGTCGCCGCGGAAGCGGCCCGCGAGCCGGGTCGCAGTACTGCCGGGGGCGGCTGGACCATGGACACGGGGAGAGTGACCAGGCGCGTGGGGACGGGAGAGGGTGTCGCCCTGGCGGGGGAGTTCGGAGGTGGAGGACATGGAATCGACCGATCTCTGCCGGGCGCACCGGGGACTCCCTCGGTGGGGGCTACGAGGCCGTTCGCTCGACCCGTCGCGACCCGCCGGCCCCAGTGGGGCGCGACCGCTCCAGTGCCGTGAAAGTTACCGCGCACTCCGGCGTCCTGCACACCCTGGCGGCACCGGGATGTGTGGGCTGACCTGCGGTCACGTTCCGTGTTCGGACGCTGACCGAGCCGGGCCGTCGGTCAGACGACGATCTGGGTCGGGACGGCGGGATGGCCGTTCCCGGTGCGCAGGGAGTCCGCCAGCGAGGCGAGCACGTCGACCGCGGCGCGCAGCTCCGGAGCCGGGCGGGTGAAGGGCAGCCGCAGGTGGTCGTCGAAGGCGTGCCCGGTGCCGAACGCGCGTCCCTCGGCCAGGAGCAGGCCGTGCGGAGCAGCCGCCGCGGCCAGCGCCGCCGAGCTGAGCCCCGCCGGCAGGCTGCACCACAGCGACAGTCCGCCGGCCGGTGGGTGCACCTGCCAGTCCGGGAGGCGTTCGGCCAGCGCGGACAGCAGCGCGTCCCGCTGGGCGCGCAGCTCCTCGCGTCGTCCCGCCAGCACGGCGTCCAGGTCGCGTACCAGCAGGGTGGCGGCGAGCTGGTCGAGCAGGCTGACGGACAACTGACGCCGGGCGTAGGCCAGGCCCAGCCGGTCGGCCAGGGCGGCGTCGGTGCGCAGCCAGCCGATCCGCAGGCCGCCCCACACCGCCTTGCTCAGCCCGCCCACGGTGACCACCGCCGCGTCGGGCAGTCCGGCGGCGTAGGGCGGCAGGGGGTCCTCGTCGAGGTACAGCTCGGCGCTGACCTCGTCGACGACGGCGAGCACGCCCTGCTGCCACAGTGTCGCGGCCAGCCGCCGACGCCCACCGGCGGACAGTCGTGCGCCGGTCGGGTTGGTGAAGTCCGGGATCAGGTAGGCCAGTCGCGGCCCGCTCTGCCGGGCGGCGAGGTGGGCGGCCGTCACCAGGTCGTCCGGGCGGGTCTCGTCGACCGGCACCGGGACGAGACGGGCTCCGGCGTTCTCCACCAGCCGCAGCGTCCCCGGGTAGCCGGGGTGCTCCACCAGCACCCGGTCACCCGGCTCGACCAGGGCCTCGACGACCACGGCCGCGGCGTCGCCGACCCCGGCCGTGATGACGATCTGGTCGGGGTCCGTCGGCAGGCCCCGGCCGGTGAACCGCTCGGCGACCGCCTCGCGCAGTTCGGCCAGGCCGCCGGGCGTGTAGCCGTTGCCCTCGGTGAAGGCGGGCAGCTGCTCGAGGGCGCGGGCGTAGGCCGGGCCCAGCTGGGGGGCCGCCGACGGGGCGGCGTGGGCCAGGTCGATGAGCCCCGGGGTGGCCCGGGGCAGCCAGCCGGCGTCCGGGGGGCTGCCGTTCCCGGGCACGTCGATCACCGTTCCCGAGCCGTGCCGGGTGGTCGCCCACCCCTCCTCGCGGAGCACCCGGTAGGCCGAGGTGATGGTCACCCGGCTGGTGGCCAGCGCCGTGGCGAGGTCGCGCTCGGCGGGCAGCCGGGCGCCGGCCGGCAGCTGCCCGGCGAGCACCAGCTCGCGGATCCGCCGGGCCAGTCCGGCGTAGCGCGGGGCGGGGAGCGACTCCACGGGGCCGACGAGAGTGGCCACTTCCAGCGCGGGGGTGGCCTGCTCGAACTGCGGTGGCATGGGGCCACCATGCCGGATTGGTCTGCTTTTCACCAGCGGCAACCGTGCCACTGTCCCTCCATGACCACAGGTGGAGTCCTCGTGCTGCTGTTCCTGCTCGGGCTGGGCGCGCTGGCCGTCGCCACGCTCGTCATCGCCGTCCGTGGCGGCCAGGGGCCGGCCGACCCGCCGGCCAGCCACGAGCGGGTGGACCCGGCCGGCTTCTTCTCGCTGTCCGAGCCGCGCGGCGTGCTGCCCCGGCACCCGGCGCAGTCCCGTCAGTCGGTCGGGCCCCGCCGGGGCAGCCGGCTCAGCGCCGCCAGCACCGCTGCTGCCGTCCAGACCGCGCGGGAGAGCCGCACGGCGCGGCGGATGTCCCCGCGGACCGGCGGCTGACCGTCGCCCAGCGTCGGCCGCTCCTCCACCCGTTCGCCGTAGACGTTGCGACCGCCCAGCCGCAGCCCCAGGGCACCGGCCAGGGCGGCCTCGCAGCGCCCGGCGTTCGGACTGGGGTGGGCAGCGCCGTCCCGCTGCCAGGTCTGCCAGGCACCGGCCGGCGAGCCGCCGGCCAGCGGTGCGGTGAGCACGGTGAGGACGGCGGTCGCACGGGCGGGGACCCAGTTGACGACGTCGTCCAGGCGGGCGGCGGCCCAGCCGAAGCGGGCGTGGCGCGACGAGCGGTACCCGACCATGGCGTCCAGCGTGTTGACCGCCCGGTAGCCCAGCAGCCCCGGCAGGCCGGCGACCGCGCCCCAGAACAGCGGTGCGACGGCGGCGTCGGAGGTGTTCTCCGCGACCGACTCGACCGTGGCCCGCACCAGCTCGGCCTCGCCCAGCCCACTCGGGTCGCGCCCGGCGAGGCTGGAGAGGTGGGCGCGGGCGGTGTCCAGGTCGCCGGCGGTCAGGTGCCGCTCCATGGTGGTGGCCGCGCGGCCCAGTGTGGTGCCGCCGAGCACGACCCAGGTGGCGGCGGCGGTCAGCGCGGTGCGGGCCAGCGGCCGGCCGGCGGTCAGCCGCGCCCCCGCCGTCCCCAGGGCGGTCG
>JAOPVN010000336.1 GCA_025966175.1 Modestobacter sp.
TACCACCGCGGCCTGGATGCGCTGCGCCGCAACGGCTGGAAGGGCTTCGGCCCGGTGCCGTGGTCGCACGAGCCCAACCGCGGCTTCCTGCGGTGCGTCACCGTGCTGGCGAAGGCCGCGGAGGAGATCGGCGAGGTGGACGAGCAGCAGCGTTGCACCCAGTTGCTCCGCGACTGCGATCCGTCGCTCGCGCCCTGAGCCAGGAGTTCCGGTCCGACGGTTTCTTGATCGTTCAGGGTGCCGACGGCCGTGAGCGGGGCTAGCGTCGCCCACTGGTCGACGCCACCGGGGCGTCACCTCGAGACAGGGGCAGGGTCATGATCACGTTGTTGTGGATCCTGGCTGTGGTGCTGGTGATCGCGGGGATCGTCGCGATCGTGCGCGGGCAGCTGCTGTGGGGGATCGTGCTGATCATCGTGGGCCTCCTGGTCGGCCCGGGTGGTGTCAGCATCTTCAACACCTGAACGACGGCCCACCCCGTGCGCCTCAGCGGTCGGGGTGGGCCACCCGCAGGGAATCGGTCAGCCGGGACAACTCGTCCCCGCCGGCGACCAGCCGGGTCAGGTCGTCCACGTCGACGTCCTCCCGGGTGAGGTCGCCGGCGACCCGGCCGCCGCCCAGCAGCACGAACCGGTCGCCCACGAGGTGGGCGTACTGCGGGCTGTGGGTCACGAACAGCACGGCCAGGCCGGAGTCGCGCGCGGCCACCACCGACTGCAGCACCAGCGCCCGCTGCGTCACCGTCATGGGCGCAGTCGGTTCGTCGACCACCAGCACCCGGGCGCCGAAGTGCAGCGCCCGGGCGACCGCCAGGCTCTGCCGCTCGCCGGCCTGCAGGGCACTGGCCGGCTGGCTCGGGTCCAGACCCGGTACGCCGACCCGGGCCATCGCACGAGTGGCGATCTCCTCCGCCCGGCCCACATCCAGCCGCCGGAACGGCCACAGGCCGCGGGTGGGCTCCGCGCCCAGGAAGAAGTTCCGCCACACCGACATCAGCGGAGCGATCGCGAGGTCCTGCCAGACGGTGGCGATCCCGCGGGCGCGCGCCTGCTGCGGCGAGCGGAACCGCACGGGCTGACCGTCGAGCAGCAGCTCACCCTCGGCGGGCCGCTGGACTCCGGAGACGACGGCGACCAGGGTGGACTTGCCCGAGCCGTTCTCGCCCAGCACGGCGGTCACCTCCCCGGCACGCAGGGACAGCGACACGCGGGACAAGGCCGGGACGCTGCCGAAGCGAACCGTCACCCCGCGCAGCTCCAGCACCGGCGCGGCCTCGCCGTTCCCCGCCACCGTGCTCATGACCGCGGCACCGTGCGCAGCCGGCGCCGGACGACGCCGTTGGCCAGCAGCGCGACCATCAGCAGCAGACCCAGGAACGCCTGGAACCAGCGCGGGTCCCAGCCGGCCCGCGAGATCCCCTCCCGGGCGATCGCGTAGATCAGCGCGCCGAGCGAGGCCCCGACGGTGGAGCCGTAGCCGCCGGTCAGCAGGCAACCGCCGATGACGGCCACGACGATGAACTCGATCTCCGACCCCAGCACGGGGTCGACCTGCACGCCGCCGAGCCGGACCAGGCCGAGCGTGCCGATCAGCCAGCCGGCCGCGGCGGTGCCCAGGAACAGCAGCACGGTGGTGCGGGCGACCGGCACCCCGAGTTCGCGCGCGGCCCGGGGCGCCCCGCCACTGGCGAAGACGGCGTTGCCGAAGCGGGTCCGCCACAGCTGCCAGGTGGTGAGCGCCGTGGCCACCAGCCACCACAGCAGCGAGATCCGGAACCGGCCGTCGCCCAGCTGGGCCGTCGCGCCGAACACCGCCTCCGCCGACGACCAGCCCGCGGTGCCGGCCAGGCCGGTGACCCGGGAGGTCCCGGCGAGCGCGGCGGCGCCGGCCAGGGAGGCGCCCTGCAGCACCAGGAACGTGGCGAGGGTGACCAGGAAGCTGGGCAGCCCGGTCGTGACCACCAGCAGGCCGTTGACCGCGCCGATGAGCAGCGCGGCGCCCAGGGAGACCAGCAGCGCCGGCCAGATGCCCAGGCCCGCCTGGGTGACCAGCAGTGCGGTGACCAGGCTGCTCGTCACCGCGACCACGCCGATCGACAGGTCGAACTGGCCGGCCACCAGCAGCAGCGCCACCGCGACGCCGCCGATGCCCAGCGGTGCGGCGATGTCCAGGATCGTGGCCAGGCTGCCGGAGCTCAGCAGCCCGGGGGCCTGCAGGGCGAAGAAGAATCCCACGGAGACGACGCCGAGCAGCGCGCCCACGCTCGGCCGGGCCAGCAGCCGGTCCAGCAGGCGGCGTCCGGGCGATCGGGGCGCAGCCGGGGTCACCGGGCGGAATGCGGGCAGCCGATCGGTGCTCATCGGCAGCGCGCCCGGCACGGAGCGGGACGGCGACGGGACGGCGACAGCGAGACCTCCTCGGGCGCGGCGGTGCTCCCAGTGTCCACGACCCGCCCGCGACCCCCGGTGAGGTGCTGGAACGGCCCCCGTCCAAGGGCCTGCCCCGAGCGTGCGAGGGGTGGGGAGGAAGGGGGTCCTTCTTCAGGGCCGCAGTCGCCAGCGCACCCGGTCGTCGGAGTACCAGGTCCACTTCGTCACCTCGCGGTCGTACGGGACGCCGTCCCGGACGACCTGCGCCGGCTCGCAGGCGATCTGCAGGGCGCGGCCGGTCTCCCGCCGCACCGGGCGCAGCGGCAGCGTCACCACCGCGACGGAGACCCGGTCGGCCGCCGTCCAGTCCGGCCGGACGTCGATGCGGGTGATCGGACCGTCGGCGACCCGGCTGTCGTCGCAGTACGCCTGGGCGCCGAACCGCCGGCTCAGCGCCCGCCGCTGCTCTCCGAACGCCGTCACGCGACCCGCGGCCAGCAGCACCCCGCCGTGGTCGTCACGGACCAGCGGGAGCTCCCGCTCCGCGCCGGTGCCGACCCCGAGCGCCCGGGCCAGGCCGGTCGAGGCGGTGTCGTCGGCCGGCTCCCAACTGACCGGCACCGCGGGCAGCCGTTCGGTGCGCCACAGCCTGGTCAGGACGGCGGCCAGCGCGGGCACCGGACCGAGCACGCGCACCGCATCGGCGTCGTCCACGACCGAGGCGACGTGCCGGCGAGACGGCGGTTGTCGGGCCGCCAGGCCGCGCAGGTCGAGCTGTGTCGCGGGCATGCAGATACCCTGCCACCTGGCCAGCCGGGAACCGCCGGTGTGACGAACGAGGAGCTTCCCCGATGCCGGCAGTCGTGCTGATCGGTGCCCAGTGGGGCGACGAGGGCAAGGGCAAGGCCACCGACCTGCTCGGCGGGCGTGTCCCCTACGTCGTCCGCTACCAGGGCGGCAACAACGCCGGCCACACCGTGATCACCCCGGACGGCGAGCGGTACGCCCTCCACCTGATCCCCAGCGGCATCCTGACCCCGGGCTGCACGCCGGTCATCGGCAACGGCGTGGTCATCGACCCCGAGGTGCTCATCGGCGAGCTGGCCGGGCTGGACGAGCGCGGGGTGGACACCTCGCGGCTGGTCATCTCCTCGGACGCGCACCTGATCATGCCGCACAACCGGGCACTCGACAAAGTCACCGAGCGGTTCCTGGGGAAGCGCAAGATCGGCACCACCGGCCGCGGCATC
>JAOPVN010000372.1 GCA_025966175.1 Modestobacter sp.
GGCACGAGCCCCGGGACGGGGCCTTAGGCTGGTCGCCAGGAGGCGTGACCCGTTTCGCGCCCGTGACTGCTGAGGACGTGCTGTGTTCGAGACCCTCTCCGACCGCCTGGACAAGGTCTTCACCGGCCTGCGGGGCAAGGGTCGGCTGACCGACGCCGACATCGACGCCACCGCGCGCGAGATCCGCATCGCGCTGCTCGAGGCCGACGTCGCCCTGCCCGCCGTGCGGGCCTTCATCGACGCGGTCAAGCAGCGCGCGCGTGGCGCGGAGGTCTCCCAGGCGCTCAACCCGGCGCAGCAGGTCATCAAGATCGTCAACGAGGAGCTCGTCACGATCCTCGGCGGCGAGACCCGCCGTATCCGGCTGGCCAAGCAGTCGCCGACGGTGATCATGCTGGCCGGTCTGCAGGGTGCCGGTAAGACCACCCTCGCCGGCAAGCTCGGCCGCTGGCTCAAGGAGCAGGGGCACGCCCCGCTGCTCGTCGCCGCCGACCTGCAGCGCCCCAACGCGGTCAACCAGCTCTCCATCGTCGCCGGGCAGGCCGGGGTCGACGTCTACGCCCCCGAGCCGGGCAACGGCGTCGGCGACCCGGTGCAGGTGGCGCGCGACTCGATCGACCACGCGCGGCGCACCATGCACGACGTCGTCGTCGTCGACACCGCCGGCCGCCTCGGTATCGACGCCGAGCTGATGGCACAGGCCGACGCCATCCGGGACGCCGTCCAGCCCGACGAGACCTTGTTCGTCGTCGACGCGATGATCGGCCAGGACGCAGTCAACACCGCGGAGGCCTTCCGCGACGGCGTCGGATTCACCGGTGTGGTGTTGACCAAGCTCGACGGCGACGCCCGCGGCGGAGCCGCCCTGTCGGTCCGGCACGTCACCGGTCAGCCGATCATGTTCGCCTCGACCGGCGAGAAGCTGACCGACTTCGACGTCTTCCACCCGGAGCGGATGGCCTCGCGGATCCTCGGGATGGGCGACGTCCTCACCCTCATCGAGCAGGCCGAGCAGGCCTTCGACGCCGACCAGGCCGAGGCGATGGCGAGCAAGCTCGCCTCCCGCGAGGGCTTCACCCTCGAGGACTTCCTCGAACAGATGGTGGCCATCCGCAAGATGGGCCCGCTGGCCAACCTGCTCGGCATGCTGCCCGGTGCCGGGCAGATGAAGGAGCAGTTGAAACAGGTCGACGACCGCGACCTGGACCGCACCGCGGCGATCATCCGGTCGATGACCCCGGCCGAGCGGGTCACCCCGAAGATCATCAACGCGTCGCGGCGGGTCCGGATCGCCAACGGCTCCGGGGTCAGTGTCACCGACGTCAACCAGCTGCTGGAGCGGTTCGGTCAGGCCCAGAAGATGATGGGCCAGATGGCCGGCAGCATGGGCATGCCGGGCATGGGCCCGATGTCGAAGAAGGCCCGCGGCCGCGCGCAGCAGCAGCAGGCCGCGCGGGGCAAGGGCAAGAAGGGCAAGGGCGGCAAGAAGGGCGGTCCGGCCCGCCGGCCGATCGGCGCCCCGGGCGGCATGGGCGGCGCCGGGTTCCCCGGTCAGCTGCCCGGTGGGATGCCGGGTGGGATGCCGGGTGGGATGCCGGGCCTGCCGCCCGGCCAGGGGCTGCCCGATCTGACCAAGCTCAACTTCGACCAGTTCAAGGACGAGCGGCCCGGCCGGTGACGGCGGTGCCGTACCCCGACCTGCATCTGTCGGGGGTCGTGCTCCCCGCGGGGGAGCACCGGGACCTGTGGGTGACCGGCGGACGGATCACCTTCGAGACGGTGCCCGGTGCCGAGACGGTGAGCCGGGGCGGCTTCCTCCTCCCGGGCCTGGTCGACGCGCACTGCCACGTCGGGATCGGCCGGGGCGGCACGCACGTCCCCGACGTCGAGGGCCTGCGTGAGCAGGCGCTGGCCGAGCGGGACGCCGGCGTGCTGGCGCTGCGGGACTGCGGCTCGCCGGTCGACACCCGGGTCCTCGACGACCACCCGGACCTGCCGCGGATCATCCGCGCCGGCCGGCACCTGGCCGCGTCGCGGCGCTACATCCCCGGGCTGGCGATCGAGCTGGAGCCCGCCGACCTGGTGTCCGAGGTGCGGGTGCAGGCCCGGCGCGGGGACGGCTGGGTCAAGCTGGTGGGTGACTGGATCGACCGCGGTGTCGGTGACCTGGCGCCCGAGTGGCCGGCCGACGTGCTCAGCGCGGCGATCGCGGCCGCGCACGCCGAGGGGTCCCGGGTCACCGCGCACACCTTCGGCACCGACGCGTTGCCGGGGCTGCTCGCCGCGGGCATCGACTGCATCGAGCACGGCACCGGGCTCACCGAGGACCTCATCGGGGAGATGGCGGCCCGTGGCACCGCCGTCGTCCCCACGCTGGTGAACGTGGAGAACTTCCCCGGCTTCGCCACGGCGGGGGAGCAGAGGTTCCCCTCGTACGCCTCGACGATGCGGCGGCTGTACGCGAACTCCGGCGCGGTCGTCCGGGCCGCGTACGAGGCGGGCGTGCCGGTGTTCGCCGGCACCGACGCCGGGGGTGGCATCGACCACGGGGTGATCGCCGACGAGGTCCGCGCGCTGCACGCCGCCGGGTTGCCCGCCGAGGCGGCGCTGGCCGCGGCGTCCTGGTCGGCGCGGGAGTGGCTCGGCCTGCCCGGCATCGAGGAGGGCGCACCGGCCGACCTCGTCGTCTACGACACCGATCCCCGCAAG
>JAOPVN010000143.1 GCA_025966175.1 Modestobacter sp.
GTCGACCGCGGTCGAGCCGCGGGCCCCGTCCGGGGCGCCGGCTGCGCCGCCGGAGGTGCCGGAGGTGCCGGTCGAGCTGCCGCCCGCCGAGCCGGAGCCGGGCCTGGTCTTCGAGACCCCGCCGCCGTCGGCCGGCCGGCTGGTGCGGCTGCGCTCCCGGCTGGCCCGTTCGCAGTCCTCGCTGGGCCGGGGTCTGCTCACCGTCCTGGCCCGGGAGAAGCTGACCGAGGAGGACTGGGAGGAGGTCGAGGAGACCCTCCTGGCCGCCGACATCGGGGTGGCCGCCACCACCCAGATCGTGGAGCGGCTGCGCACCCAGAGCCTCGTGCTGGCCACCGCCTCGGGCGCCCAGTTGCGCGAGCTGGTGGTGCGCGAGCTCACCGCCGTGCTCGGCCCCGACCTGGACCGGACGCTGCACACCGACCGGCACGACGGGCGGCCCGCGGTGGTGCTCGTGGTCGGTGTCAACGGCGCGGGCAAGACGACGACGGTCGGCAAGATCGCCCGGGCACTCGTCGGCGACGGCAAGAGCGTCGTGCTGGGCGCTGCCGACACCTTCCGGGCCGCGGCCGCCGACCAGCTGGAGACCTGGGGCGAGCGGGTCGGGGTGCTGACCGTGCGCGGTCGCGAGGGCGGCGACCCGGCGTCGGTGGCCTTCGAGGCCGTGCGCACCGGCATCGAGGCCGAGGTGGACACCGTCCTGGTCGACACCGCCGGGCGGCTGCACACCAAGTCGGGGCTGATGGACGAGCTGGGCAAGGTCAAGCGCGTGGTGGAGAAGCACGGCCCGGTCGACGAGGTGCTGCTGGTCCTGGACGCCACCACGGGTCAGAACGGGGTGGTACAGGCCCGGGTGTTCACCGAGGTGGTCGACGTGACCGGCATCGTCCTGACCAAGCTGGACGGCACCGCCAAGGGTGGGATCGTCGTCTCGGTGCAGCGCGAGCTCGGCATCCCCGTGAAGCTGATCGGCCTGGGGGAGGGGCCGGACGACCTGGCGCCGTTCGAGCCGGAGGCGTTCGCCGAGGCGATCGTCGGCTGACGCCGGCGGGAGCATCGCAGGGAGCGCCGGCGACCGAGGAGCGGACCGGGGGCGGAAGCCGACCCGTGTCGTCGTCGGCTGACGCCGGCGGGAGCATCGCAGGGAGCGCTGGCGACCGAGGAGCGGACCGGGGGCGGAAGCCGACCCCGTGTCGTCGTCGGCTGACAACGGCGGCGTCAGCCGAGCGCCGCGGGCCCGTCGGCCGGCTGCGGCGTCCAGCGCTGCTCGATGCGGCCGAACCGCCAGACCAGCCCGGCGACGATCCAGGTCAGCGCGAACAGCCCGACGATCGCGTAGCCGACGTGGTTGAGGTCCAGCGAGCCGATCGCGGCCAGCGGTCCCGAGGTGATGCCGAGCTTCTCGGTGAGGATCGAGATGAGCTCGATGCCGCCGATGATCAGGGCCACGGCCACCGACAGGCCGGTGATCGTGAGGTTGTAGTAGACCTTCCGCACCGGCTTGGAGAACGCCCAGCCGTAGGCGAAGTTCATGAACGAGCCGTCGATCGTGTCCAGCAGGCTCATGCCCGCGGCGAACAGGATCGGCAGGGTGAGGATCGCGTACCAGGGCAGCGCGAAGGCGGCCGCGCCGCCGGCCAGGACCAGCAGCGAGACCTCGGTGGCGGTGTCGAAGCCCAGGCCGAAAAGCAGGCCGACCGGGTACATGTGCCACGGCTTGCGCACCGCCCGGGTGAACCGCCCCAGGATGCGGTTCATCGCGCCGCGGGAGTTCAGGGTCGCCTCGAGCTCGGCCTCGTCGTAGGTGCCGCTGCGCATGCCGCGCCACACGCCCAGCAGGCGGCGCAGCACGCCCAGGTTGATCAGGCCGATCAGCAGCAGGAAGACGCCGGAGACGGTGACGCCGATGACCCCGGTGACCTGCTGGAGCGCGGAGTCCTCGGACCCGACCTGGCCGGCGAGTGCGCGCACGCCCGCGGCGAGCAGCAGGCACAGCACCATGACCACCGAGGAGTGGCCGAGGGAGAACCAGAAGCCGACCGACAGCGGCCGGCGGCCCTCCTCCATCAGCTTGCGGGTGGTGTTGTCGATCGCCGCGATGTGGTCGGCGTCGAAGGCGTGCCGCATGCCCAGGGTGTAGGCGGTGACGCCCAGGCCGATCCCGAAGACCTGGCCGCCGGTGGTGTAGTGCTCCGGGACGACGACGGTGACGAGGGTGACCCAGCCGACGACGTGCAGGCCGATCACGAACGCGGCCATCCCGCCGAGGCTGCGCCATTCCTGCCGGCTGAGCCGCGCGCGAGGTGCGGCGGCCACGGTCGTCGGTGCTGAGGTCACCCGGGGACCTTATTGCATGGCGTTCGCAACTGCAGTCGGGTGGCAAGAAGCTCGGATGCCGTGACGCAGGGCGCCCGATCGGACACGTCCGGCCGCTCCGGCCGGGTCGGCAACACCAGCGGAACAGAACCCCGCGACACGCAGCCCGGAGTTCACCGTCGCGAAACACGTCCAGGCCGTATTCGGAAACACAGGATCGGCACCGTCATCCCTGCGTCACCGGGCACCCGGGGACGTCGCCCCCCACCTGCCGCTCCCGGGCACAGGTGGTCCGCCCACAGCGTGGCCCCCCGCCACACCGACACCTCAGGAGGTTGCCGTGGACACCGGCGACACCGCCTGGGTCCTGGCCAGCGCCGCACTGGTGCTGCTGATGACCCCGGGCCTGGCGCTCTTCTACGGCGGCATGGTCCGCGCGAAGAGCGTTCTGAACATGATGATGATGAGCTTCGGAGCGCTGGCGCTCATCAGCGTGCTCTGGGTGCTCTACGGCTACTCGATGGCGTTCGGCAACGACGTGGGCGCCGGTCTGCTCGGCAACCCGTTCGAGTTCCTCGGTCTCAAGGGCCTGATGGGCACCACGGGCGTCGACAACGGCTTCGCCGCGACCAGCCTGGTCTTCACCATCCCGTCGATGGCCTTCGTCGCCTTCCAGGCGGTCTTCGCGATCATCACCGTCGCGCTGATCTCCGGTGCCATCGCCGACCGGGCCAAGTTCGGCCCGTGGATGGTCTTCGCCGGCATCTGGGCGACGATCGTCTACTTCCCGGTCGCGCACTGGGTCTTCGCCTTCAACGGCGCGGAGTCCGCGAAGGGTGGCTGGATCGCCAACAAGTTGCTGGCCATCGACTTCGCCGGTGGCACCGCGGTGCACATCAACGCCGGTGCGGCCGGCCTCGCCCTGGCGCTCGTCCTGGGCAAGCGCCGCGGCTTCGGCCGCGACCCGATGCGCCCGCACAACCTCCCCCTGGTGATGATCGGTGCCGGGCTGCTCTGGTTCGGCTGGTTCGGCTTCAACGCCGGCTCGGCGCTCGCGGCGAACGGGCAGGCCGCCGACGTCTGGGTCACGACCATGGTCGCCACCGGGGCTGCCGCGCTGGGCTGGTTGCTCACGGAGAAGATCCGTGACGGGCACGCCACCTCGCTGGGCGCCGCCTCCGGTGTCGTCGCCGGCCTGGTCGCGATCACGCCGTCCTGCTCGTCGGTCACCCCGGTCGGTGCGATCCTCGTCGGCGCCATCGCCGGTGTGGTCTGCGCCCTGGCGGTCGGCCTGAAGTACAAGCTGGGCTACGACGACTCGCTCGACGTCGTCGGCGTCCACCTGGTCGGCGGTCTGTGGGGCACTCTCGCGGTCGGTCTCTTCGCCTCGGCGTCGGCCACCGCGGGTGTCGAGGGCCTCTTCTACGGCGGCGGCCTGGGACAGCTGGGCAAGCAGGCGGTGGGCGCCCTCGCCGTTCTGGTCTACTCCTTCGTCCTGACCTACATCATCGGTTTCGCGATCCAGAAGACGATCGGCTTCCGGGTCACCGAGGAGGACGAGGTCACCGGCATCGACAGCATCGTGCACGCTGAGACCGCCTACGACTTCGCCTCCCTGGGTGGAAGTGGTGGGGCCACACTGGTCGGCCAGGCACATGCCGAGGCCCGTAACACGGAAGGGACCCGGGCATGAAGCTCATCACCGCGATCGTCAAGCCGTTCAAGCTCGACGACGTCAAGAACGCCCTGGAGCTGATCGGCATCGCCGGTCTCACGGTGAGCGAGGTGCAGGGCTTCGGTCGCCAGCGTGGCCACACCGAGGTCTACCGCGGGGCGGAGTACCAGGTGGACTTCGTCCCCAAGGTGCGCATCGAGGTGGTCGTCAGCGAGACCGATGCGGCGCGGGTCGTCGACGCGGTCGTCGAGTCGGCCTCCACCGGTCAGATCGGTGACGGGAAGGTGTGGGTGACGACGATCGACGAGGTCGTCCGGGTCCGCACCGGCGAGCGCGGGGCCGACGCGCTCTGAGGCACACCCGGTGAGCTGACGTCGGCCGGGGTGGCGGGGAGACCCGCTGCCCCGGCCGACGTTTTCTCCCCGGCTGGAGGACGACCGTTGGACGACCGAGAGGTGCCCGTGCTCGACCTCGACGCCCTGACCGCGATGACCCGCACCGAGCGGGTCCAGACGGTCGACGACTGGCTGGCCGGCCTGCTGGCCGAGGCCCTGGCCGGCACGCCCCGCCAGCCCCGCCGCCGGGGCGGTCCGCCGGCCGAATCGGCCGAGACCGGGGTCGCCCTGGTCGCGGTGGGGAGTCTGGGCCGGCGCGAGCTGCCGCCGCACGGCGACCTGGACCTCGTGCTGGTGCACGACGGCCGGCCGGAGATCGCCGCCCTCGCCGACGCGCTCTGGTACCCGATCTGGGATGCCGGCGTCCGGCTGGACCATTCCGTGCGGACCGTCTCCGAGGCGGTCTCGGTGGCCGGGGACGACGTCAAGGCCGGCCTCGGGCTGCTCGACGTCCGGCACGTGGCCGGTGACCCGGAGGTGACCGCCGGTCTGCGGACGGCGACGCTGGCCTCCTGGCGTCAGCACGCCGGGCGGCTGCTCCCGCAGCTGCGCGACCTGCGTCGGAGCCGGAGCCGCCAGCTCGGCGAGCTCGGCTTCCTGCTGGAGCCCGACCTCAAGGAGGCCTACGGCGGGCTGCGCGCGGGGCAGGTGCTGCGCGCGGTGGCCGCCGCCCAGCGGGCCGACGAGCCCCCGGCCGACGCGGGGGAGGCCTACGCGTTCCTGCTGGACGTGCGCGACGCGCTCCGGCGCAACACCGGGCGGGCGACCGATGCCCTGGTGCGGCAGGAGCAGCGACCGGTGGCCGCCGCGCTGGGCCTGGCCGACGACGATGCGCTGCTGCGCCAGGTGAGCCTGGCCGGACGGCGGTTGGCGTTCGTCGCCGACGAGACCTGGCGCCGGGTCGACGCCTCACTGGTGCGCCGGCCGCGGGCCCGCTACCGGCGGGTGCGGCGCGAGCCGCTGGCCGAGGGGCTGGTCCGCCAGGGCGACGAGGTGGTGCTGGCCCGCGACGCCCGCCCCGCCGCCGATCCCGGCCTCGTGCTGCGCGGTGCGGCGGC
>JAOPVN010000402.1 GCA_025966175.1 Modestobacter sp.
GGCGGACTCCACCGCGGCCGCCTGGGCGACAGCGGCGGCCTCGGCGGCGGCCTTCTCGGCGGCGGCTTCGGCAACCGCCTCCGCGGCCGCGTCGGCGGCAGCCTGCACGGGGTTGGAGGCCACCATCCGGGTCAGCGCCGCCGCGAACGGTGAGGGGTCCGGCGGCTGCTCGGCGACCGGCTCGACCGGCTCATGCTGCCCGGGCGCGAGGTCCTCGGGCGCCAGCATCAGCGTGTGCTTCGCGGGCGTGAAGGGCCTGGGGCCCGCGGCGGCACGCTTGGTGGCAGCCGCGGACCGTGGGGTGGCCGGAGCAGCCGCGCTCTTGCCGGCGCGGGCCGACGGCGTAGCCGTGGAGCGGGCCGACGGCGCAGCCGACCGACCCGCCGGACGGGCCGCACCAGCAGCCGAGGCGGCCGAGGCAGCGGAGGAGACAGGGGACGAGGCGGCCGCTCCACCGGACCGGCCGTAGAGACCGGCCGACGGCGACTCCTGGGAGGCGGAACCGAGCAGGTCCGCGAGCTCCCGCATCCGGTCGTCCATCGACGGGGCCGGGGCCTCCGCGCGGGAGTTCTCGGCGCTCTTCAGCACGGAGCCGGTGTCGGGACCGGTGCCGGCCGCGGCCTTGCCCACCTCGACCTCGGCGATGTAGCGCTCGTTGGTGAAGAAGCCGAACATGCCGCCGGAACGGATGCGGCGCACCCCGACGACCCGTGCGGTGGGCCCGAACTGCTCACGCGCGGCGGTGATCGCCTCGTCACGCGTGGCGGCCTCAACGGATTGCGACGGCACCGCTCACCACTCCCAGGGACTCGATCTGTGCCGTGCGGGACACCTCGTTGTACGAGATGACCGTCAGGCGGGGCAGGACCTGGCGGACCAGGCGGGACAGGGCGGCTCGCACCTGCGGCGAGCAGACGAGCACGGGGGACAGGTTCATCCGCTCCGCCTCCTCGAGGAGGTCGGTACAGCCACGGACCAGCGCATCGACGGTGTGACCGTCCAGCGCCAGGACCTGGCCACCCTCGGTCTGCCGGACGGACTCCAGCAGCCGCTGCTCGAAGGAGGGATCGAGTGTGATGACGTGCAGGCGCTCGTCCTCGGTGACGTAGGGGTGGCTGATCGCGGCGCCGAGCGCGGCCCGTACCGCCTCCACCAGACCGTCGAGGTCGGTGGAGACCTTGGCCCGCAGGGACAGTGCCTCGAAGATGCGCACCAGGTCGCGGATCGAGACGCCCTCGTCCAGCAGCGCCTGCAGCACCCGCTGCACCTCGCCCAGGCTGAGCATGGTGGGGGTGAGCTCGTCGACGACGGCCGGGTGCGAGCGGCGGACCATCTCGACCAGGACCTTGACGTCTTCGCGTCCCAGCAGCGCCGAGGCGTTCTGCCGGACGACCTCGGCCAGGTGGGTGGTGATGACCGAGGAACGGTCGACCACCGTGGCCCCGGCCATCTCGGCCTGGCGCTGCAGCTCGGCCGGGACCCACTTGGCGGCCAGTCCGAAGACCGGCTCGCGGGTCGCCTTGCCGGGCAGCCCGTCCAGGTGGTCCCCGATGGCCAGCACCGTTCCGGCCGGGGAGGTGCCCTTGGCCGCGGGGACGCCGTTGAGCCAGATGACGTACTGGGAGGCGGGCAGGTCAAGGTTGTCCCGGGTGCGCACCAGCGGGATGACCAGGCCGGTCTCCATCGCGACCTTGCGCCGCAGCGCCTTCACCCGGTCCAGCAGGTCGCCGCCGCGGGCGGTGTCCACCAGTTCGACGAGGTCGAAGGCGACCTCGAGCTCCAGCGGGTCGACGCGCATCCGGTCGGCGATCGCCTCCGGGGAGTCCGGTTGCGGTTCCGCCGCGGCCAGCTCGCCGGCCTGGGGAGCCTCGTCGTCCTCCTCGACCTTCTCGGTCAGCCTCGAGGCGGCGAACAGGAACAGCGCGCCGACGAGGAGGAAGGGCAGCTTCGGCAGACCCGGGATGAGGCACAGGGCGAGCGAGGCGCCGCCGGCGATCCGGAGCGGCTGCTTGCTGCGGCCCAGCTGGGCGAGCAGGTCGCTGCCCATGTCGCCCTGGGCGGCCGAGCGCGTGACGATGAGGCCGGTCGCGGTGGAGATCAGCAGCGCGGGGATCTGCGAGACCAGACCGTCGCCGACGCTCAGCAGCGAGTAGGTGGAGACGGCGTCGCCCGGGGCCATGCCCTTCTGCATGACGCCGATCGCGAAGCCACCGATCAGGTTGATCAGCGTGACGATGATCGCGGCGATGGCGTCGCCCTTGACGAACTTGCTGGCGCCGTCCATCGAGCCGTAGAAGTCGGCCTCGGCGGTGACCTCGCTGCGGCGCTTGCGCGCCTGCTTCTCGTTGATCAGGCCGGCGTTGAGGTCGGCGTCGATCGCCATCTGCTTGCCGGGCATCGCGTCGAGGGTGAAGCGGGCGCCCACCTCGGCGACGCGGCCGGCACCGTTGGTGATGACGACGAACTGGATGATCGTCAGGATCACGAAGATCACCAGGCCGATGATCAGCGAGCCGCCGATCACGAAGTGCCCGAAGGCCTCGATGACCTTGCCGGCGTAGCCGTCGGTGAGCACCAGCCGGGTCGAGGAGACGTTCAGCGCGAGCCGCATCAGCGTGGCGATGAGCACCAGTGACGGGAAGATCGAGAAGTCCAGGGGCCGCTTGATCTGCATGGAGACCAGCAGGATCAGCAGCGACCCGACGATGTTGGCGGCGATCAGCAGGTCCAGCACGGCGGCCGGCAGCGGGACGACCAACATCAGGACGATGGAGACGACCCCGATGGGGACGGCGGCCTTCGTCAGCTTTCCCACGAGACCTCGTTCCTGTGCAGTGGTGCTCCGGCGGCGAGGTTGTGCGCCGGTGCGCCCCTCAGTGCCGTTCTCGGCAGTCCGGGGATCGGTCCGTACCGCGACGAGGAGCGCGCGCAGGCCCCTCAGTCCCGTCCGTCACAAGCGCTCCGGAGGTCCCAGACCTGCGGGTCGGAGCGGGCGGAGGGGGCGGAGGGGACGGGAGGGTGGGTGTGTCAGCGGCGCCGGCCGGCGCGCGGGAGGCCCTCGGTCTCCGGCGCCTCGAAGCCGGGCCGGTGCATCCCGCCGCGCACCCCGCGGGCGGACAGGTGCATGACGAACGCGAGGACCCGGGCGACAGCGGTGAACAGCTGTGCCGGCACCTCCTGGCCCAGGTCGCAGGAGGCGTGCAGCGCACGCGCCAGGGGGATGTCCTGACCATCGGCACCCGGCACTCGTCGGCGCGGGCGCGCAGCCGGGTGGCGACCTCACCGGCGCCCTTGGCGACGACCCGCGGCGCACCCTTCAGCGGGTCGTACTTCAACGCGACCGCCACGTGGGTGGGGTTGACCAGCAGCACGTCGGCGTCGGCCATCTCCGACATCATCCGGTTGCGGGACATCGCCATCTGGGTCGCCCGGCGCTGCGCCTTCATCTGCGGGTCGCCCTCGGACTGCTTGTGCTCCTGCTTGATCTCGTACTGGCTCATCTTGAGCTTCTTCATCGTCTGGCGGCGCACCACCATGTAGTCGGCGATGGCGATCGCCAGGCCGGTGAACCCGACGACCCGGAACATCGACACGGCCGACTCGCTGAACACCCGGGCGACCTCCGACAACGGCAGCGCGCCGGAGGAGGCGACCAGGGTCTGGGCCTTGCTCGAGGTCGTGATGATGACGACGGCGAGCGCGACGGTCTTGATGATCGCCTTGATCGCCTCCCACAGCCCGTGGGTGCCGAACATCCGCTTGATCCCCGGGAACGGGTTGATCTTCTTCAGGGTCGGCTTCATCCCCTTGGTGGCGAACGTGACCCCACCCTGGGCAGCGGAGGCGAGGGTGCCGACCAGCATCATGACCAGGGCCATGGGCAGCAGCGTGGTCAGGAACGTGGTCAGCGCCCGGCCGAGCAGCTCCGAGATCGCCGCCGGTTGCGGGTTGTTCGCGATCACCGCGACCTGGAGGAACATCTGCCGCACGGCGTCGAAGGCGTTGCCGACGAGCATCGGCAGCAGCACGCTGGCCGCCGCCGCCCCCAGCCAGGTGCCCAGCTCCTGGGTGCGGGGGATCTGCCCTTCCTTGCGCGCCTTCTTCAGGCGCTGCGGTGTGGGCTTCTCTGTCTTCTCACCGCCCGGACCGTCCTGGGCCATCAGTCACCTCCCCGGTCGCTCACGTCAGCCGCTCTTGAACGCCAGCATCGCCTCGACCGCGTGGTTCATCAGCGAGTCCAGGGCGGTCGGCAGGAGCGGGAAGGTCAGTCCGAGCAGCGCCAGGGTGACCATGATCTTGACCGGGAACCCGATCGCGAAGATGTTCAGCGCCGGGGCGGCCTTGGACAGCAGGGCCAGCGCCACGTCGGCCAGCAGCAGCACCGCGACCATCGGGCCGGCGATCTGCAGTGCGGCCAGGAACATCATCGTGAACGCGGTGACCAGCGCCGACCCCAGCTGGTCGGTGGGCAGCGATGCGCCCACCGGGAGTCCCTCGTACGACGTGACGAAACCGCGGACCAGCAGCAGGTGCCCGCCGCTGGTGAACAGCAGCGTCGTCGCGAGCAGGTAGTGCATCTTGCCGATGACGCCGTGGGTGGACAGCGACATCGGGTCGTAGGCCGGCTGCAGCGAGAAGCCGCCGGTGACGTCGATGATGTCGCCGGCCATCTGGACCCCGGTGAACAGCACCTGGACCAGGAAGCCCAGTGCCGCGCCGATGATCGCCTCGGTGATCGCGGTGACGATCAGGAACCCGGCGGTGATCGCCGGCAGCGTCCCGGAGATGTGCGGGAAGACCACCAGCGACAGTGCCAGGGCGAGGGCGCCCTTGACCGCGGAGGGGATGGCGTTGTTGTTGAACGGCGGCGCCAGGACGACGAACCCGGTGGCACGGGCGGAGGCCAGCAGCAGCGCTGCCAGCGTCGCGGAGGGGACCTGCAGGTCCACCGCGGCCTCAGCCCTTGCCGAGCAACCGCGGTAGCGACCCGAACAGCTGGTTGGTGAAGGAGACCAGCTCCGAGAGCACCCAGTTGCCGGTCACCAGCAGCGCGATGGCCACCGCGATCATCTTCGGCACGAAGGACAGCGTCGGTTCCTGGATCTGGGTCGCCGC
>JAOPVN010000429.1 GCA_025966175.1 Modestobacter sp.
CGGATCTGCCGGCGCTACGGCGCCGAGCCGGTGTTCGTGCTGGCATCGGCGACCGTCGCCGACCCCGCGGCCGCCGCCAGCCGGCTGGTGGGCGCGCCGGTGACCGCCGTGACCGAGGACGGGTCGCCCCGGCCCGGCGCCACCTTCGCACTGTGGGAGCCGCCGCTCACCGAGAAGACCGGCGAGCACGGCGCACCACTGCGCCGCTCGGCCGCCGCGGACGCCGCCGGCCTGCTGGCAGATTTGGTCGAGCAGCACGCCCGCACCCTGGCCTTCGTGCGGTCCCGCCGCGGGGCGGAGTCGGTGGCCGAGCAGGCCCGCGCGATCCTGCGCTCCCGTGGCCGCGGTGACCTCGTGTCGCGGGTGGACTCCTACCGTGGCGGCTATCTGCCCGAGGAACGCCGGCAGTTGGAACGATCGCTGTCGTCCGGGGAACTGCTCGGTGTGGCGACCACCAACGCCCTGGAGCTGGGCATCGACATCGCCGGCCTGGACGCCGTCGTGCTCGCCGGCTACCCGGGGACGCTGGCCTCGCTGTGGCAGCAGGCCGGCCGTGCCGGCCGGGCGCAGACCGAGTCGCTGGTGGTCTTCATCGCCCGGGACGACCCGCTGGACCACTACCTGGCCCACCACCCGAAGGCGGTGTTCGGTCGTCCGGTCGAGGCGACCGTGACCGATCCGTCGAACCCGTACGTGCTCGGGCCCCAGCTGTGCTGCGCGGCCGCCGAGCTGCCGCTGGTACCGGCGGACCTGCCGGACTTCGGCGGCGACGTGGCCGAGGCCCAGATCACCGAGCTCGTGGCCGAGGGGCTGCTGCGGGCCCGGCCGGCCGGTTGGTACTGGGCGGGCCGCGGCCGGCCGGACGTCGACATCCGCGGCAGCGGCGCGCCGCCGGTCTCGATCATCGAAGGCGCCACCGGACGGCTGCTGGGCACTGTGGACGGCGACGCGTCGCACGCCACCGTGCACACCGGCGCGCTCTACGTGCACCGCGGCGAGACCTACGTCGTCGACGAGTTCGACGTCGAGGACGCCTGCGCGATGGTGCACCCGGAGAGCCCGGAGTGGACGACCGTCGCCCGCGACATCGTCGACCTCTCGATCGTCTCCGTCGACCGCACCCGCCCTCTGGGCACGGTGACCGCGCACACCGGCGTCGTCGACGTCACCAACCAGGTCGTGGCCTACCAGCGGCGCCGGCTGGGCACCGGCGAGGTGCTGGCCGAGTTCCCGCTGGACCTGCCGCCCCGCCAGCTGCGCACCCGGGCGGTGTGGTTGACGCTGGACGACCGGGCCATCTCGCGCGCCGACGTGGACGACGCTGCCCTGCCCGGCTCGCTGCACGCGGCCGAGCACGCCTCGATCGGCATCCTGCCGCTGCTGGCGACCTGCGACCGATGGGACCTGGGCGGGATCTCCACCGCCCTGCACCCGGACACTGGCGCGGCGACGATCGTCGTCTACGACGGCCACCCCGGTGGGGCCGGCTTCGCCGAGCGCGGCTACGCGGTGCTGCGGGACTGGCTGCAGGCCACCCGGGCCACGGTGGCCAGCTGCGAGTGCGAGTCCGGGTGCCCGTCCTGCGTGCAGTCGCCCAAGTGCGGCAACGGCAACGACCCGCTGGACAAGGCCGGCGCGGTGCGGGTGCTCGACGTGGTGCTCGACGAGCTGGCCATCGCTCCGGAGCTGGCGCCGGAGCCCGACCGGAGCCGTCGACCGGCCGCCGACGCCGCCCGGCCGGACGACCCGGCTGTGGCGGCGAGCTCTCCGGCCCCCGCTGACGGGGCGACGGACTCCCGCGCCGACGATCCCGACGACCTCGTCTTCTGAGGCACCACCCACGGAGCCGGCGTCGGGCGGTGCCGGCCCCGCGCGGGCCCGGGCTCGTGCGTCCACGACGCCGAGCGGGCCCAGCCGGACCGGGACGTGCACCCGCAGCTCCACCACCGCCCCGGCGCTGACCGAGCAGGAGTCGAGGGTGGCACCGTTGGCGGCGGCCACCTCGTCGGCGACCGCGCACGCCGCGGGGTCCCCCTGGACCGCGCTGCCGGCCGCCGCGAGGGCAGCCAGGTCCGCGGCGGTGCCGGCCCGGTGTCGGGCGACCACCGCGGCCCCGACCAGCACGACCGCGGCCCCGACGGTCGCCAGCAGGCCGGCGAGGGCGACCGTCCAGACGGTCGCCGAGCCGCATTCCCCCACGTCCTCCTGCCTCACCGGGGCCCGCCACCGCTGAGCGCCGGGTCGGCCGCCGGCTCGCGCACCGCGGAGGCCGTCGCCGAGACCTCGACGTGCCAGGGCAGCGGGCCCAGCGGCGAGACCGTCGCGGAGACGGTGACACGCACCGCCTCGCCGTCCCCACCCAGCACCGTCACCGCACCGTCGGGGGCCGCATCGGCAGCCATCCCCAGCACCACCGCGGCCGGCTCGCCCCGGGACGCCGCCCGGGCCGCCTCCCGGGCGGCATCCACGCAGCGGAGCTGGGCGCCGACCACCACGACCGCCGCCACCGCACCGGCCAGCACCAGCAGCAGGACCGGCAGCACGACCGCCGTCTCCGCGGTCACCATGCCGTCCTCGTCCGGGCCATCCCGGCGGCGGGTGCGCACGACGGCTCAGGAGAGGGTGGCCAGCGCGGACTGCACCAGGTCGCCCAGCGCCGTGACCACGGAACCACCGGTGACCACCTGGTAGAGCACCGCGGCGAACGCGCAGGCCGCCACGGTGCCCACGGCGTACTCCGCCGTGCTCATCCCGTCCTCGTCCCCTGCCCGGGCCTGCGCCCACCGCCGGGCCAGCGCGCTCCGCCAGCCGGAATCGCCCCGCACTTCGAGCTCCTCGTCAGCCTGCGACCGGATCTCCATGTCCCCTCCTCCACCGGACCGCCTCCGGCCCGTCACCTCCGAGCCTGGGGTCGTCGAAGGCCGGAGCCCAGGCCGTCGGCCGAGGTGTGGAGATCCCCCTGAGCTGTGGACGACCAGTCGCACCCGGCCCCCGGGTGTGCCTCAGCCGAAGACGTCACCGGCGATGCCGAGCACCAACGGCACGACCCCCAGGCAGAGGAACGCGGGCAGGAAGCACAGCCCGAGCGGGGCCAGTACCCACACCCCGGCCCGGCGCACGGCCGCCTCCGTCTCGCTGCGGTCGCTGCTGCGCAGGTCGGCGGCCAGCCGCTGCAGCGCCGGGACGACGGCCGAGCCCGACTCCCCTGCCCGGACCACCGTGCGCGCCATCGCGTCGACCGGCGGGGGGACTCCGGACCACGCCCGGCGGGGTGCCGCGCCCAGCCGGTACAGGGCGCCGACCTCGACCAGCCGCTCCCCCAGCGGGCCGGGCACCGCGCCGCCGACCGCGCCCACCGCGGCACCGACCGGGGTGCCCGCGGTGAGGCAGACGGCGAGCAGGTCACAGGCCACCGGCAGGTCCCGGGCCAGCCGGCTCCCGTCGTCCGCCGCTGCACCGGACCGCCGCAGCAGCCGCTCGAGGGCGAGCCCGGCGCCGATGCCGGCGAGCGCCGCCCCCGAGCCACCGCCGAGGAGCAGGAAGACGCCGACCGATCCCGCGCCCGCCTCGGCCCAGCGCCGTCCGGGCCCCGGTGGCCCGCTCGGCGTCCAACGGGACCACCATGCGGAGCGCATCGGCGCCAGGGCAGGCAGGACCGCCCGCAGCCGCTCCCGTCGGGAGGAGCCGGGTGGTACCCACAGCAGCAGCGCGGCCGCCAGGACCCCCGGAGCGGCCCAGGTCACCGCTGGACCGCGCGGCGGACCAGCCGCGCCGACCACGCCGTCCCGGCCAGCTCCAGGGCGACTCCCAGCACCAGCAGCACGGTCCCGGTGCCCGTGGTGGTGAGCACCCGCCAGGGGTCGGCGCCCACCCCGCTGCCCATCAGCAGCCCCAGCACCGGCAACCCGGCCAGCACCGCGGCACTGGCGCGGGGGCCGGCCACCGCCGAGCGCAGCTCCTGCTCGGCGTGCAGCCGAGCACGGAGGTCGTCCTCGACCGCGGTCACCACGCCGGCCAGGGAGCAACCGGTCCAGGAGCTCAGCCGCACCGCGGCGGCGACGCGCACCAGGGCCCGGGTCGACTCGTCGGCGGTCGGTCCCGGCGGCGGCTCACCGAGGCGCAGCACCGGACCGAGGGCGCCCGCGGTGGCCGGGTCGGGGCAGCAGTCGACCGCGGCGGCGGTCGCCTCGTCGAGGGGCCGGCCGGCGCGCAGCTCCGCGGCGAGGGCGCCCAGCGCCTCGACCAGGGCACGGCTGCGCCGTTCCGCCGCTGCCGCTCGGGCCCGTTGCCGGAGTGCCCGACCGACTGCGCCGCCGCAACCGGCGGCCAGCCCCGCGACCACAGGCGTGGAGAGCACCAGCCCGGCACCGCCGGCCAACACCGCCGGCCCGAGGATGCCTGCGGGTCCGGCGACCAGGGCCGGGAGGTCCGGCCGTCGCCGGGTGCTCCGGCCACCCACGAGCCGGGTCGACCGTGCCGCCGACGGCCAGCACAGCAACGCACCGGTGAGGCAGAGCAGCGCCGGGCTCATCCCGGCACCCGATGCGCCAGCAGCGCGGCCAGCTCGTCGCGCGCCGGGCACGTCCCGCCGTCGGCCCGCCAGCCCGCGGCCACCTCGATGAGCTCACCGCGCCGCCGGACGACACCGAGCTCGGCGACGTGCCGACCGACCGGTCCGCGACGCAGGTGGACGACCAGCGAGAGCGCGGCCGCCGCCTGGCTGTGCACGGCCGCCCGGCCCAGCCCGGCCGCCTCGCCGAGCGCCTCCAGCCGGGCGGGCAGGTCGCCCGCCCGGTTGACGTGCACGGTGCCGCAGCCGCCGTCGAGGCCGGTGTTGAGCGCG
>JAOPVN010000465.1 GCA_025966175.1 Modestobacter sp.
CCGGCCCGCCGGCGCCCACCAGCGCCCGCGCCGGGGTGCTGGCCGAGCGCGTGGCGCGGCCGGCCTGCTCGGCGGCGAACGCGAGCATGGCCAGCGCGTAGACGACGATCGCGGCGAACAGCAGCGAGTCGCTGATGCCGGCGAGCCTCTGGACGTCCATCAGGGGGTGTCGGCCTCTCGGTCGCTGGGCGCGGGGCCGCCGGTGGCCTCGCGCAGCCGGGTGCGCAGCGCGTCGAACTCGGTGGCGAAGGCGTCGGGGTCGGTGCGGGCGAGCCCACCCGCCTGCACCACGGTACGGCCGTCCGCGCCGGCCGCCACGCGGACCCACGTCCGCCGGCGCCGGACGAACAGCGACAGCAGCAGGCCGAGGACCATGCCGACCGAGGCGACCAGGGCCAGCTCCTTGCCCGGGTCCTGGGTGACCTGGAACGTCGCCCACTCGGTGGTGCCGGCGTAGGTGATGCTGCCGCCGCCGGGCAGCGTCCAGGTCTCCCCGAGGCGCAGCGCGTGGGCGGCCTCGTCGACCTGGTCCAGCTGCCCCTTGTCGAGCTGATAGACCGACCGCGGGGTGCCGGCGTCCAGCCCCAGGTCGCCCCGGAAGCCGACCAGCGTGAGCACCGGGTTGTCGGCGGCCGGATGGACCGAGGTGACCTGCCCGGTCTTCGGGTCCTGCACGGTCGTCGGGGTGAAGACGCCCTCGAAGCCGAGCTGCCGCGGCTGCGCGTCGGGCACCTTCACCACGCAGGTGGACAGAAAGCGCGGGTCCTGCGGCAGGCAGGGCACCGCCTGGTCCAGGGCGACCTGGCCCTTGCCGTCCTTGACCACCACGCGGGGCGCGTAGCCGTGGCCGAGCAGGTAGACCTTGGCGCCGCCGCCGGTGTCCAGCGGGTGGTTGACGCGCATGGCGTACGGGCGGGGCGCCACGTCCGGGCCGGGCGCCCACGTCACGGCGGCGTCGAAGGTCCGGGCCTTGCCGTCGTCGGTGTAGGTGGCCCGGAAGTCCTCGAGCGTGAAGTTGAACGGCGCCAGCTCGTCCGGATCGAAGCGGCGGCCCGGGGTGATGTCGTCGTAGTTGAAGACGGCGTTGGCGAAGCCGTCACCCTCCTTGACGAGCACCGTGCCCTTGAAGCCGAACAGCCCGCCCAGGGCGATCCCGACGAGCAGCGCGACCAGGCTGACGTGGAAGAGCAGGTTGCCGGTCTCGCGCAGGTAGCCCTTCTCGGCGCTGACCTCGCTGCCGCGCGCCACCGTGCGGTAGCGGCGGCGGCGCAGCGCGGCCCGGGCGGCGTCGGCGGCCGCCTGCGGCGAGAGGTCGGTCTCCCAGGAGTCCGAGACGGGCAGCCGGACCAGGTTGCCGGGAACCTTTGGCGGCTTGGTGCGCAGCGCCCGGGCGTGCAGCCGCAGCCGCGGGACCAGGCAACCCACCAGCGAGACGAACAGCAGCAGATAGACCGCGGCGAACCACGGCGAGGCGAAGACGTCGAACAGGCTGAGCGCGTCGAGCACCGGAGCCAGGTCCGGGTGGCGCTCGACGTACTTCTCGACCTCGACCGGGTTGAGCGCGCGCTGCGGCAGGAAGCCGCCGGGGACGGCCGCCAGCGCCAGCAGGAACAGCAGGAGCAGCGCGGTGCGCATGCTGGTCAGCTGCCGCCAGCCCCGGCGCAGCGGCACCAGCAGGGAGCGGCTGCGGACGGCCGGGCCGACCTCGGCAGGCGCCGTCGACAGGCCCTGCTCCTCGAGCAGCGTCACTCAGACCACCGTCTCGAAGCCGGAGATCATGACCTGCATCTCCAGCACGATCCGGGCCCACAGGCCCGACACGAGCAGCAGCCCGACCACGACGAGCAGGCCGCCGCCGATCCGGGTGACCAGCGCGTAGTGGCGCTTGACCACCGCGAACGCCCCCAGCGCGCGGCGCATCGCCAGCCCGGTGAGCAGGAACGGGACGCCGAGCCCCAGGCAGTACGCCGCGGTCAGCAGCGCCCCGCGGCCGGCGCTGGCCTGGGTGTAGGCGAGCGTCTGCACCGCGCCGAGCGTGGGCCCGAGGCACGGCGTCCAGCCCACGCCGAACAGCACGCCCAGCAGCGGCGCACCGGCGAGGCCGGCGGCGGGCAGGCGGTGGAAGCGCAGCTCGCGCTGCAGGCCCGGGACCAGGCCGAGGAACCCCAGGCCCAGCAGCACCGTCAGCGCGCCGAGCACCCGGTCGACGACCTCGCGGTGCTCCACCAGCCGGGCGCCGAGCCCGCCGAACAGCGCCCCGCCGGCGATGAAGACCGCGCTGAAGCCCAGCACGAACAGCGTGCTGCCCAGCAGGACCCGCCCGCGGCGCACCGTGGCCGGGGAGGGCGGCGTCGCGACGACCACCCCGCCGGCTGCCGCCAGGGCGGCGCCGGGAGCACTGGCCGGGACCGGGCGCTGCGCCTCACCCAGCTCCGCGCCCGACAGGCCGGTCACGTACGACAGGTAGCCGGGCACCAGCGGCAGCACGCACGGCGACAGAAAGGAGATCAGCCCGGCGGCGGCCGCCACCGGCAGGGCGAGCAGCACCGGCCCGCTCAGGACGGTGTCCACGAAGCTGTCGGCGAGCCCCATCAGGCCGGCTCCTTGAGGAGCACCTGGAGCGGGCCGTCGAGCTGGTTGTCGGTCACCTGGCCGATGAAGCGGCCGGCGACGCGGCCCTGCCGGTCGATGAGCAGCGTGGTGGGCGGCGTCTGGGGCGCGAGCCGGGCGAACCGGGTCAGGACGATGCCCGCCTGGTCGTACAGCGACGGGTACTCGGTCAGCTGCCGGCGCTCGAACGCCCGGGCTGCCGTGCGGTCGTCCTTGATGTTGACGCCGACGAACTGCACGCCCTCGGGCGAGCGGCGCTCGTGCACCCGGTTGAGCGCGAGCGACTCGGCCCGGCACGGCGCGCACCAGGAGGCCCAGAAGTTCACGACGACGACCTTGCCGCGCATGTCCGCGACGTCGAGCGGCTGCCCGTCCAGCGTGGTGCCCTTGATGGGCGGCGTGGGCGCGCGGTCCTGCGCCCGGAAGACGCCCTGCGGCCCGGGGTTGAGCACCTTGAGCTTCGGCGACTCGGCCCGGTCGACGTCCACGGCGTCGGTGCCGGAGCACGCCGTCAGCAGCAGCGCGCCGAGCAGGGCGGGCACGAGCCGGCGCAGCACGAGGACACCTCTCGGAACACGGACGGGACCCCTCCAGTGTCGGGCACGCCGGCGCTGGGCGCCTACCCCGCCCGCCGGCCCGTCCACGACGGCCTCTCGCCCCGCCGCTCCGTCGGGGGCGTCAGGCTCCGAAGCCGGGACGCCGCGAGGCCGCCCCCGCCGGCTCGCTGTAGGTGACCTTGACGAGCCGGTCGTCCTCGTCCCAGGTGAGGCTGGTCAGCGACGCGAGGCCGCACTGGCGCCGGTCGGGACGGTGCCAGAGGCGGCGCTGCTCGACGAAGCGGCGGACCGTCCAGATGGGCAGCTGGTGGCTCACGCAGACCGCCTCGTGACCGCGGGCGGCGTCGCGGGCGGCCTGGGCGGCGCTCAGCATCCGGGACGCCACGACGAGGTACGGCTCGCCCCACGAGGGCGTGAACGGGTTGACCAGGTACGGCCAGTTGCTCGGGTGCTTCAGGGCGCCGTCACCGACCCCGAAGGTCTTGCCCTCGAAGTGGTTGCTGCTCTCGATCAGCCGGTCATCGGTCGCGACCGGCAGGCCGAACACCGCACCGATCGGGACCGCGGTCTCCTGAGCGCGCTGCAGCGGGCTGGCCACGACGTGGACGACGTCGCGGCCCTGCAGCGCCTGCGCGGCGTCGCGCGCCATCCGGTGGCCGTCCTCGGACAGCCCGAAGCCGGGCAGCCGGCCGTACAGGACGCCCGCGGGGTTGGCCACCTCGCCGTGCCGCAGCAGGTGGACGGTGGTCCTGCTCACGCCCGGTCCCGTGCGGTGGGTGGGCTCACCAGGTCGGGCGCGGGCACCTGCGCGGCTGCCTTGGCGGCCGCCGGCAACGCCTCCGCCACCCGGTCCAGGGCAGCGCTGTCGTGGCTCGCGCTGACGAACCAGGCCTCGTAGGCGCTCGGCGGCAGGTAGACGCCGTTGCTCAGCAGCGAGTGGAAGAAGGCGGTGTAGCGGGCGGTCGACTGCCGGGTGGCGGTGGCGAAGTCGACGACCTCGTGGTCGGCGAAGAAGATGCTGAACAGGCTGCCGGCCCGGTTGACCCGGTGGGCGACGCCCTCCCTGGCCAGGGCGGTGCTGGCCAGGTCGGCCACCTGCGCCGCCGTCCGGTCGACGTGGGCGTAGACCTGCGGGGTGCACTGCTGGAGCGTGGCCAGGCCGGCGGCGACCGCCAGCGGGTTGCCCGACAGGGTGCCCGCCTGGTAGACGGGCCCGGCCGGCGCGAGGTTGGCCATGACGTCCGCCCGGCCGCCGAAGGCCGCCGCGGGCAGCCCGCCGCCCATCACCTTGCCGAAGGTGAACAGGTCGGCGTCGACGCCGTCCAGCCCGTGCCAGCCGCTGCCGGTGACGCGGAAGCCGGTCATCACCTCGTCGAGGATCAGCAGCGCGCCGTACCGCGCGCAGAGCGCCTTGAGCCCGGCGTTGAAGCCGGGCAGCGGCGCCACGACGCCCATGTTCGCCGCCGCCGCCTCGGAGATGACGCAGGCGATCTGGTCACCGTGCTCCTCGAACGCCGCCTCGACCAGCGTCAGGTCGTTGTAGGGCAGGACGATCGTGTCGGCGGCGCTCGCTCCGGTGACCCCCGGCGTGTCCGGCAGGCCGAACGTCACCAGGCCGCTGCCGGCCGCGGCCAGCAGCGCGTCGACGTGGCCGTGGTAGCAGCCGGCGAACTTCACCACCAGTGGGCGGCCGGTGTACCCACGGGCCAGCCGGACCGCCGAGAGCACCGCCTCGGTACCGGAGTTGACCAGCCGGACGCGCTCGACCGGGGCCACCCGACCGGCGATCTCCTCGGCCAGGTCGACCTCGCCGGCGGTCGGGGTGCCGAAGGTGAAGCCCCGGTGGGCGGCGGCGATGACGGCGTCGACGACCTCCGGGTGGGCGTGGCCCAGGATCATCGGACCCCAGGAGGCGACCAGGTCGACGTAGCGGCGTCCGTCGACGTCTGTGAGCCAGGCGCCGGAGCCGGAGGCCATGAACCGGGGGGTGCCCCCGACGGCCCGGAAGGCCCGCACCGGGGAGTTGACCCCACCCGGCGTCACGCGCCCGGCCCGGTCGAACAGCTGCGCCGACGCCGGCGCCTCGTACGGGTAGGGCTCCATCACGAGTCCACTCTCCCAGGCCCGTCTGTGGAACCTGCGGTGGCCGGGTGCGAGGTGAGGATCGCCTCGGTGAGCCGGGCCGGGGCGCGGGTCGGCACGAGGACCGTCGTCCCGTCGGTGCGCTTGAGCGGCAGCCCGGTACGGCCGTTCGGCAGCGACCAGCCGCCGCCGAGGACGGGCGCCCCGGCGTCCACGCCGGCAGTCCCGGCGGTGACGGCCCGCAGGTGCCCGGCGTCCACGTCGGCCAGCAGCAGCTGCTCCCGGCCGACCCACAGCGCGGCGTCCGGGCCCCGGCCGGCGACGCGCACCGTCCAGACCCGGCGGGCGGAGAGGCAACCGGCGCCGACGCTGCCCAGGACCAGGACGACGGCGAGCACCCACAGCAACGCCGGGACGTCGCCGCCGGGCAGCGCCGCGTCGAGCACGAGCAGCACCGCCAGCACCCCGGCGACCAGCCAGAACGAGCGCCACGAGCCGCCCGGCTCGAGGTAGCTCCCGTCCTGCGGCGCGCTCACCGTCGGGTCAGCGCAGCCAGCGGGCGGCCTCGACCGCCCAGTAGGTCAGCACCGAGCCGGCACCGGCCCGCCGGATCGCGGTGAGGGTCTCCAGGATGGCCCGCTGCCGGTCGATCCAGCCGTTCGCGGCGGCCGCCTCGACCATCGCGTACTCACCGCTGACCTGGTAGGCGCTGACCGGGACGTCGACGGCGTCGGCGACCCGGGTGACGATGTCCAGGTAGGGCAGCGCGGGCTTGACCATCACCGCGTCGGCACCCTCGGCCAGGTCCTGAGCGACCTCGCGCAGCGCCTCGTCGGCGTTGGGCGGGTCCATCTGGTAGGTCGAACGGTCGCCGAACTGCGGCGCTCCCTCGGCGGCCTCGCGGAAGGGCCCGTAGAACCCCGACGCGTACTTGGCCGCGTAGGCCAGGATCGGCGTCTCGGTGAACGCCGCGCTGTCCAGCCCGGCCCGGATGGCGGCGATCTGGCCGTCCATCATCCCGCTGGGGGCGATCACGTGCGCCCCGGCCTGGGCCTGCGCGATGGCGACCGACGCGTAGCGGTCCAGGGTCGGGTCGTTGTCGACCACGCCGGCCGGGGTGACGACGCCGCAGTGCCCGTGGTCGGTGTACTCGCACAGGCACAGGTCGGCCATCAGCACCAGCTCGTCGCCGAGGTCGGCCCGCAGCTGCTGCAGCGCCACGTTCACGATGCCGTCAGCGGCGTCGGCCTGGGAGCCGACCGCGTCCTTCTCCGCCGGGATGCCGAACAGCATCAGACCGCTGATCCCGGCGTCGGCCGCCTCGGAGGCGGCCTTCCGCAGCGAGTCCAGGCTGTGCTGCACGACGCCCGGCATCGAGCTGATCGGCTGCGGGTCGGTCAGCCCCTCCTTGACGAAGATCGGCAGCACGAAGTCGGCCGGGGCCAACCGGGTCTGCGCCGTCCAGCGGCGCATCGCCGGGGTGGACCGCAGGCGGCGGCCCCGGGCGAAGCCCGGGTTGGCGCCGCCCGAACCCGCCGCCCCGCTCACTTGGGCTCTCCGGCCTCCGCCTCGGCCCGGCGGGCCTCGGCGAACGCGGCCAGGGCGTCGACGAGCGGGCCGACGGCAGCGGTCTCGGGCTGGACGTCGACGCGCAGCCCGAACTCGGTGGCGCTGGCCGCGGTGGCCGGGCCGATCACCGACACGACGGTGCGCGCGTGCGGCTTGCCGGCGATGCCGACCAGGTTGCGCACGGTGCTCGACGAGGTGAAGCAGACGGCGTCGAAGCCACCGCCCTTGATCGCCTCGCGCACCGCGGCCGCGGGCGGCGCCGCCCGCACGGTGCGGTAGGCGGTGACGTCGTCGATCTCCCAGCCACGCTCCTTGAGCCCGGCGGCGAGGGTCTCGGTCGCGATGTCGGCGCGGGGCAGCAGCACCCGGTCGATCGGGTCGAAGACGTCGTCGTAGGGCGGGAAGTCGGCCAGCAGCCCCTCGCTGGACTGCTCACCGGTGGGCACCAGCTCCGGCACGATGCCGAACTCCCGCACCGCGTCGGCGGTCTGCTGACCGACGCAGGCGACCTTGACCCCGGCGAAGGCGCGGGCGTCCAGGCCGAGCTCGGTGAACTTCTCCCGCACCGCCTTCACCGCGTTGGTCGAGGTGAAGACGATCCAGCCGTAGCGGCCGGTGACCAGGCCCTTGACCGCGCGGTCCATCTGCGCCGGGCTGCGCGGGGGCTCGACGGCGATGGTCGGCACCTCCACCGGGACGGCGCCGTAGGCGCGCAGCCGCTCGCTCATGTCGCCGGCCTGCTCCTTGGTGCGCGGCACCAGCACGCGCCAGCCGAACAGCGGGCGGCTCTCCCACCAGGAGAGCTTGGCGCGCTTGTCGACGGCTGCGCCGACGGTGACGACGACGGATCCGGTGAGGCCGTCCAGTCCGGCGTTCTTCTCCGCGACCGCGGACAGCTTGCTGGCCACGCTCTTCTGCGCGGTGCCGGTTCCCTCGGTGGTGACGACGACCGGGGTGTTGCCCGACAGGCCGCCGTCGACGAGCGCGGCGGCCGTCGTCGGCAGCTGCTCTGCGTTGGCCTGCAGCACCAGCGGGCTGCCGGTGCCGATGGCGGCAGCGGCCAGCGCAGCCAGGTCCACCGGTGCGTCGACCGACCGCAGGTCGGCGTGGACCGAGCTGGCACCCAGCGGCACGCCGGCGTAGGCCGGGACCGCCGTGCCGACGGCGACACCGGGGACGACGTCGAACGGGACGCTGGTGCGGGTGACCGCCAGCGCCTCCTTCACCACGGCGTCACTGGTGAACGGATCGCCGGCGACCAGCCGGACCACGACGCTGCCGTTCTTGGCGGCGGCGACGGCGGTCTTGGCCACCTCGGCCGGCTCGCCGCTGACCGTGGTCAGCTCGAGGTCGGGGTGGGCCTCGCGCACGGTCTCGAGCACGGCCGCGGAGACGTCCGGGTCGGCCAGCACGGTGTCGGCACCGGCGATCGCGGCGCTGGCCCGGGCCGTGAGCAGCTCCGGGTCACCGGGACCGGCGCCGACGAAGACCACCGTGCCCTTGCCGGTGCCGTTCTGCTTGCGTGAGCGCGTCATCGCGTGCTCCTGTTCCTGCCCCTGGTGGGGGTCGCTGCGGGTGTTGCGGGACGGTGTGGAAGCGGGCGCTGCTGCCCGGGGGGTGGCGGTCACCGGGGACCGGCCATGAGTGCGGCGGCGCCGCGGTCGAGCAGCTCGGTGGCGAGCTGCCGGCCCAGGGACTCGGCCTCGGTGGCCGGTCCGGAGATCGAGTCGCGGACGGAGTCGCTGCCGTCGATCGCGGTGACCGAGGCGCGCAGCCAGAGCTCGGCCGTGCCGTCCTCGGCCTCGGCGAGCTCGGCGTGCGCGGCCACCGGGGCACTGCAGCCGGCCTCGAGCGCGGTGAGCACCGCGCGCTCGGCGGCCACGCAGGCCCGTGCGGCCGGGTCGTCGAGAGCGGCGAGCAGCGCCATGGTGCGGGTGTCGTCGCTGCGACACTCCACGGCCAGCGCGCCCTGGGCCGGCGCGGGCAGCACCTGGATGGGGTCGAGCACCTCGGTGATCGCCGACATCCGGCCCAGCCGGGCCAGCCCGGCGCGGGCCAGGACGACGGCGTCCAGCTCGCCCGCGGCCACCTTCGCCATCCGGGTGTCGACGTTGCCGCGGATCGGCACGATGTCCAGCCCGAGCCCGAGGGCGCGCAGCTGGGCCATCCGCCGGGGCGCGCCGGTGCCGACCCGGGCGCCGGGGGGCAGCTCGCCCAGGGTCAGGCCGTCGCGCGCGACGAGCACGTCCCGCGGGTCCTCCCGGGGCGGGACGGCGGCGATCGTGAGCCCGGGGGCGGGCGCCGTCGGCAGGTCCTTGAAGCTGTGCACGGCGAGGTCGACCGTGCCGGCGTGCAGGGCGTCCCGCAGCGCGCTGACGAACACCCCGGTGCCGCCGAGCTGGGCGATCGCCTCGCTCGACCGATCGCCCTGGGTGCTGACGTGGACCAGCTCCACCGGCACCCCGCTGGACGCGGTGAGCACGTCGGCGATGTGCTGGGACTGGGTGAGCGCCAGCTGGCTGGCCCGGGTGCCCAGCCGCAGGGTCGCGGTCCGCTCGTCGGTCACGATGCACCGCCCTGGCCGTCGCGGGTCATGTCGATCCGGGGGTCCAGCGCGGACAGCGGGGTGCCGGCCGGCAGCTGCGGGTCGACGGTCACGGCGTCGGAGAGGGTGGCGCGGTCGCCGTCCAGCCCCAGGCCGAACAGCGCGCGCAGCGCGTCGGCGTAGTCGGTGCCGTTCGGGGCGCTGGCCAGCTCCTTGACCCGCACGGTCGGCTCGTGCAGCAGCTTGTCCACGACCCGGCGCACGGTGCGGGCGATCTCGCTGCGGGCCTTGCCGTCGAGGTCGGGCAGCCGGGTCGACAGCCGGAGCAGCTCGGCGTCGACGACCTCGGCGGCCTGGCTGCGCAGCGCGGAGACGGTCGGCGCGACCGCCGCCGCCTGGCGCTCGGCGCGCAGCAGCGAGGTCTCCAGCTCCACGAGGGCGTACGCGGCGGCGATGTCGTCGGCGGCGACCGAGCCGGCCACGGGCCGGCCGGGGTTCGCGGCCCGCTCGCCCTGCAGCATCGCCAGGTCGACGACGTGCACGCCGGGCAGGCCGGCGACGGCCGGGTCGACGTCGCGGGGCAGGGCCAGGTCGATGATCGCGAGCGGCCGGTCGCCACGCGCGGCCAGCGCGGTGCTGACCACGTCGGTGCCGATGACCGTGCCGGTCGCCCCGGTGCAGGTGACCAGGACGTCGGCGGCGGCGAGCTCCTCGGTCAGCTGCTCGAGCCCGGCCTGCCTCCCGCCGACGGACTCGGCCAGGCGCGCCGCGCTGGCCGGCGTCCGGCTGCTGACGGTGACCGAGGCGCCCCGGCGGGCCAGGGTGGTCGCGGCGAGCGCGCCCATCGAGCCGGCGCCGACGACCAGCACCGGCCGGTCGGCCAGTTCCCCGAGGATCTCGGTGACCCGGTCGAGCGCGACCGACACCAGTGAGGCGCCGGCCTTGTCGATGCCGGTCTCGGCGTGCACCCGCTTGCCGACGCGCAGCGCCCGCTGGGCGATCGGGTGCAGCTCGCGCCCGACCGTGCCCTGCTCCTGGGCCAGCGCGTAGGCCGCGCGCAGCTGGCCCAGCACCTGGGTCTCGCCGACGACCATCGAGTCCAGCCCGGCGGCGACGGTGCACAGGTGCCCGATCGCCTGGTCCTCGTAGTAGACGGTCACGTAGGGGGAGAGCTCCTCCACCGTCGCGCCGGCGTGCCGGGCGAGCACCCGGCTGACGTCGGTGATCCCGCCGTGGAAGCGGTCGACCTCGGCGAAGACCTCGATCCGGTTGCAGGTCGCCAGGACGAGGGCCTCGGAGACGTGCTCGGAGTCGACCAGTTCGTGCAGCGTCTTGACGGTGTCGTCACCGTTCATGCTGACCTGCTCGAGGAGGGCGACCGGCGCGGTCTGGTGGCTGATGCCGACGGCGAGCAGGCTCATCGGGCACCTCCCGAGACGCCGGTCCGCATCGAGGCGACCACCGGCGGGGAGCCGTCGCGCTGCTGGTCCAGGAAGGCCAGCACCTGCAGCTCCACCGAGAGGTCGACCTTCCGGACGTCGACGCCCGCAGGGACCGTCAACGCCACCGGCGCGAAGTTCAAGATGCTCCTCACCCCGGCCGTGACCAGCCGGTCACAGACCGATTGGGCCACCTCGGCCGGTGTCGTGATGACCCCGATGGAGGCCTGGGTGTCGGCGACGACGGCCTCCAGTTCCTCGACCGGGCGGACCGGCACCCCGCCCACCTCCGTGCCCACCGTCCGCGGATCGCTGTCCAACAGACCGACGAACTGGAAGCCGCGGCTGGCGAAGCCGGTGTAGTCGGCCAGCGCCGAGCCCAGCCGGCCGATCCCGACCAGCACGCAGGGCCGGGACCGTTCTCCGCCGAGCGCCTCGGTCAGCCGTTCGCGCAGACCGGAGATGGAGTAGCCCACGCCACGCACACCACAGGGGCCCAGGTAGGACAGGTCCTTGCGCAGTCCGGCCGGGTTCACCCCGGCCGCGGACGCGAGCTCTCCGGAGGAGACGTGACTGCGGCCGCCGTCGGCAAGACCGGCCAGCACCCGCAGGTACACGGCCAGACGGGCGACGGTGGCCTCCGGGACGATCCGGGGCCGCGACTGGGACACGGGCAGACTCCACAGCGATCCGAACGTGACCGGCGGTGGCCGGGGACGATCGGGGGGACTTCGGGGACGCGGGCGCGTCGGCGCCCGGCGAACGCAACGGTAACCGCTTGTGAACGCCTGAACAAAGTCGCGAACGCCGTCCCCGCAGGTCGGTGGGGTCCGCTGTGGTGAGGACCACGCCCGCCGGACACCCGATCGGGTGCTCGGCCGGGTCAGCCGATGCCGAGATCCCGGCGCAGCCGCACGACGTCGACGGTGAAGTGGCTGTGTTCGCGGCCGTCCAGCAGCACCACGGGCACCCGGTCCCCGTACTCCGCGCGCAGCTCCGGATCGGCGTCCACGGCGACCAGCGCGACCGGCAGTCCGGCCTCGCCGGCGACGCGGGTGAGGGTCTCCGCGGCGATGACGCACAGATGGCAGCCCTCCCGGGTGAGCAGCTGCACGCGGGGGGTGGGCTCAGCCACCGGGGGTCTCCTCCTCCGTCTGCTCCCCGGTCGCCGCCGCGGCCGCCGCCCGCTCCAGACCCAGCTCGCGCAGCCGCGACCGGCTGACCTTCCCGGCCAGCGAGTGCGGCAGCTCGGGCTCGAAGTGGACGGCGACCGGCACCTTGAACCGGGCCAGCGACCGGGCCGCGTGCTCGCGCAGCTGCTCCTCGGTCACCGCGCCACCCGGGGTGCGAACGACGACGGCGTGTACGGCCTCCCCGGTCCGCGGGTCCGGAACGCCGATGACCGCGCTCTCGGCCACCTCCGGGTGCTCATCGAGGACCCGCTCGACCTCGCCGGGGTAGACGTTGAAGCCGCTGACGAGCACCAGGTCGCGCCGCCGGTCGACGAGCTTGAGGTCGCCGTCGGTGTCGCGGTAGGCGATGTCACCGGTCAGCAGCCAGCCGTCGGCGTCCGGCCCGTCGGCCCCGTCGGGCCAGTAGCCGCTGAACAGGTTCGGCCCGCGGGCGCAGATCTCGCCGGCGTCGTCCCCGTCGTCCCCGTCGTCCCCGTCCTCGTCCTCGTCGCCGGGGAACGGCGAGAGGACCACCCCCTCCCCACGACCCGCAGGCTCGCCGCGGGCCCCTGGGGGCGGCCAACTACCGGCGGTCGGCCCGCCCGCGGTGTCCCGCAGCGTGAGCTCCACGCCGGGCAGCGGGCCACCGATGCACTCCGGCTTCGCCCGCCCGGTGGCCAGCGTGCTGGCGAGCACCGGTGCGGCCTCGGTGAGCCCGTAGCCCTCCCAGACGGTGATCGCGGCGCGGGTGCGCATGGCCTCGAACAGCACACCGGGCATGGGGGCCGCGCCGCAGCTGGCGGTGCGGACGGCGGCGAACCCGCGGCGCAGCGCGGCGTCACTGCCGGTGGCGTCGGCGACCGCCAGCCACGCCGCGTACATCGGCGGCGCACCGGGGACGGCGGTGACCTCCTCCTCGGCCATCAGCCGCAGCGTGGCGACCGGGTCGAACTCCTCGACCAGCACGGCACAGGCGGCGGTCTCCGCCACGAGTCCCCAGCCGCTGTTGAAGCCGTAGACGTGGAACAGCGGCAGCACGAGGAGCACCCGGTCGCCGGTGCGCACCGGCGGCGGGTCCAGCGCGAGGAGCTGCTGCTGGTTGGCCAGCAGGGCGGCGTGGGTGAGCATCGCGCCGCGCGGACGCCCGGTCGTGCCGCTGGTGTACGCCAGCAGCGCGAGGGCGGTGGGGTCGTCGGGATCGGCCGGGGCCGGGGCCGCGGAGTCCGGCGGGCCGACGCTCACCGGGACGCCGGCCAGCTG
>JAOPVN010000480.1 GCA_025966175.1 Modestobacter sp.
CAGCTGCGCCACGACCTGGTCGGCGCCCGCGAGCGCGGCGAGCTGGCGCTGGCCTGGCAGCCGATCGTGGGTCTGGTCGACCACCGGGTCTCCGGGGTGGAGGCCCTGCTGCGCAGGCAGCACCCGCTCTACGGCGACGTGCCCCCCGACGAGTTCCTGCCCGTCGCGGAGCGCGCCGGGCTCGCCGTCGACCTGCAGCGCTGGGTGCTGCGCGAGGCGACCGCCGCGGCGGCCACGCTTCCTGCCCACGGTCCGGCGCTGCGGCTGGGCGTCAACGTCTCGGCCCAGCACCTGGCCTCCGGTACCCTGGTCGGCGACGTGACGGCGGCGCTGCGCGACAGCGGACTGTCCCCCGAGCTCCTGGTCGTGGAGATCCCGGAGTCGGCCCTGACCGGCGAGCACGTCGCCGACGACGTCACCGCGCTGCGGTTGATGGGGGTCCATCTGGCCCTCGACGACTTCGGCAGCGGGCACTCCTCGCTGCCCGGGCTCGGCCGGCTGCCGCTGGACATCATCAAGCTGGACCGGGCGCTGCTGTCCCGGGTCGACCGCGACGCGCACACCCGGGCGATCTGTGAGGCCGTCGTCGCCCTGGGGGCCGCCCTGCACATCGACGTCGTCGCCGAGGGCGTGGAGACCACCAGCCAGCTCGCCGTCCTGCAGAACCTGGGCTGCAACTTCGCGCAGGGCTTCCTGCTGTCCCGTCCGGTGAGCCTGATCGGCCTGGTGCAGCTGCTCGACGCGAACGGCGGCCGGCTCTGGCCGGGGCTGTCCGGGCGGGTGGCTGCGCCGTGACCGCCTCCTCGGTGTCGGGCCCGGCGGCGGTCGTCCCGCTGGTCCCCGTGGTCGTGCGCTGGCCGCGCACCGCGGTGCTCTCGCTCCTCGCCACGGTCGCCGTCGGGCTGGGGGTCGCCGAGGCGGCCTGGCCCGCCACCTCGGCGCACGTGGCTCCGGCCGTGCTCAGCGCCGCCTCGCTGGCGATCATGGTGCTGGTCGTGCGGCACGCCGTGCGCCTGGACCGGGTGTCTGCCGCACCGTGGCGGGCGTTCACCGTGCTGACCGGACTCCTCGCGCTGGGTGAGGCGATCGCCGCGTTCCGGGGCGTCGGGGTCAACGCCGTGTCCGCCGGCCCCCAGGACCTGCCGCTGGTGGCCGCCACGCCGTTCGCCCTGGTCGGCTGCGCCCGGTTGATCCGTTCCGCGGCCACCCGGATCAGCGCGCGCGTCGTCCTGGACGCCCTGGTGGCCCTGGTCGCCCTGTCGGTCCTGCTGGAGGTGCTGCTCACCGCGGTCCTGGGCCGGGCAGCCGGCTCGGTGGACAACCTGATGGCGCTGGGCTACCCCGCCGTCGGGGTGGTGCTCTGCACCGTCGGACTGATCACCTTCGCCGGTGTCAGCGAGGCCCGCCGCGGTGCGGCCGGGTGGCTGCTGGGCTGCTTCGCGTCGGTCGGCGTGGTGACGGTCAGCGGCGCGATCGCCGCCATCAGCCCGTCGCCGGTGGCCGACGTCGTCACCGCCACCGCCTGGCTGGCCATGCTGGCCGCCGGGACGCTCGCCGTCGCCGCCGACCCGGGCCAGTCGCCCGTTGCGGACGACGAGGGCGCAGGTGTCCCGCTGATGGCCGTCGTCATCAGCTACTGCGCGGCCTTCGGCGTGGTCCTGCTGCTGATGGCCGGGCGCATCGCCGGGCGCTCCATCGAGCCGTTCGAGGCGCTCGCCGCGTCCGTGCTGCTGGTGCTCACCTTCGTCCGCACCGTGGTGTGGGCCGCCGACGGTGCCCGGCTGACCCGGCAGGTGCTGCGGACCGAGGCCTACTTCCGGACGCTGGTGCACAGCGCCGCCGACATCACCATCGTGCTCGACCGCCGCGGCCAGATCACCTGGGCCTCCGGTGCCGGCCGGGGTGCCGCCGCCTGGGCGGCGCGTGACCTCGAGGGGCGCGAGCTGCAGGAGTTCGTGCACGCGGAGGACCGCGCGCAGTTGCTGCACGTGCTGGACCCGACCGTCGATCCCGATGACGTCTCCGGGCGGGCCTTCCGGCTGCGCACCAAGGACGGCGGCTGGCGGCACCTGGAGGCCGTGCGGGTGGTCTCGTCCGTCGCCCTGGCCGCCGCATCCGCCGGGGTGCCCGAGCGGATGCGGGCCGGGACGTCGGCCCTCACGTCGGCGGGGCGCGCCGGTGACGGCCTGGTGCTGCACCTGCGCGACGTCGACGGACGCCGGCAGACCGAGCTCGAGCTCGAGCGGATGGCCTACACCGACTACCTGACCGGGCTGCCCAACCGGGCCCGGCTGATGGCCGCCCTGGCCAGCGCACGCAGCCGCTCGGGTGAGGGCGAGCCCTTCTGCCTGCTGCTGCTGGACCTCGACGGATTCAAGTCGGTCAACGACATCGCCGGGCACCACGCCGGTGACCTGCTGCTGGTGGAGGTCGCCGACCGGCTGCGCGCCACCGTGCGCGACCGTGACCTCGTGGGCCGGCTGGGCGGGGACGAGTTCGTCGTCGTGGTCCAGGCCGGTCTGGACGAGGCCACCGGGCTCGCCGAGCGGATCATCACCGAGCTCGCCGGCGTCCACCGATCGGTGCCGACCCCCGGCAACGACCCGGACCTGGTCTTCGACGTCTCCTGCAGCATCGGCCTCACCGAGCTGCACCCGGCCGACGAGGTGCCGGCGACCATCCGGCACGCCGACCTGGCCCTGCGCGCGGCGAAGGTGGCCGGCAAGGGCCGGGTGCGCCGGCACGGGGAGACCGCCGACAGCGCCACCCGCCGTCGCACCCGGCTGGCCCGCGACCTGCCCGACGCGCTGTCCCGCGGCGAGCTGCGGCTGGTCTACCAACCGGTCGTCGGGATGGCCGAGCGGCGCGTGCTGGGTGTCGAGGCGCTCGTGCGCTGGGACCACCCGGTGCTGGGCGAGGTGTCGCCGGAGGAGTTCGTGCCCCTGGCCGAGGACGACGGCCTCATCGTGCCGCTGCAGCGGTGGGTCCTCGAGCAGGCGACGGCCGAGCTCGCCGGGCTGCTCCGGCAGGGGCGCGACCTGCAGCTCGGCGTCAACATCAGCGTCCGGCACCTGCAGTCGGGGAGTCTGGTGCCCGACGTCGCGGCCGCGTTGGCCAGGGCCGGCCTGCCGCCGCGCCGGCTGATGCTCGAGGTCACCGAGTCGCTGTTCATCGGCCAGCCCGACCGCGCCGACGGCGACCTGCAGACGCTGCACGACATGGGCTGCGTCATCTCGCTGGACGACTTCGGCCGGGGCTACTCGACCTTCGCCTACCTGACCCGGCTGCCGGTCGACGTGCTCAAGATGGACCGCGAGTTCCTGGCCGGCATCGAGGACGACGAGCGCAGCGCCGCCCTGGTGCTCAGCGTGATCGAACTGGGCCGGCGGCTGTCGATCGACGTGGTCGCCGAAGGCGTGGAGACGCCGGGCCAGCTG
>JAOPVN010000169.1 GCA_025966175.1 Modestobacter sp.
CACTGAACCTCTCCCAGCTGCGCGGCTACCGCACCGGCGGCACGGTCCACGTCGTCATCAACAACCAGGTCGGCTTCACCACCAGCCCGGCCGCGGCCCGCTCGAGCCTCTACTCGACCGACGTCGCGCGGATGATCGGCGCCCCGGTCTTCCACGTGAATGGTGACGACCCCGAGGCGTGTGTCCGGGTGGCGAAGCTGGCGGTGGACTACCGGCAGGAGTTCAAGAAGGACGTCGTCATCGACCTCGTCTGCTACCGCCGCCGCGGGCACAACGAGGGTGACGACCCGTCGATGACCCAGCCGCTGATGTACGACATCATCGACCGCAAGCGCTCGGTCCGGAAGCTGTACACCGAGGCGCTGGTCGGCCGCGGGGACATCACGCTGGCCGAGGCCGAGGAGGCGCTCAAGGACTACCGCGGGCAGCTGGAGCGGGCCTTCGCCGAGACCCACGACGCCCGCGACTCGTCCACGCCTGAGCCGGTCATGGACCCGCGGTCGCCGCAGGAGGCCACCGTCGACACGGCGATCACCCCTGAGGTGCTCAAGACCATCGGCGACGCGCACGTCTCGCTGCCCACCGACTTCACGGTGCACCCGAAGCTGCAGCGGATGCTGGAGCGCCGGGCGGCGATGGCCAGCGAGGGCGGCGTCGACTGGTCGATGGGCGAGCTGCTCGCCTTCGGCTCGCTGCTCATGCAGGGCGTGCCGGTGCGGCTGTCCGGCCAGGACTCCCGTCGCGGCACCTTCGTGCAGCGGCACTCGGTGCTCATCGACCGGGAGAACGCCGCAGAGTACACGCCGCTGGCCAATCTGGCGCCGGACCAGGCGAAGTTCTTCGTCTACGACTCGCTGCTCAGCGAGTACGCCGCGCTCGGCTTCGAGTACGGCTACTCGGTGGCAAACACCTCGGCCCTCGTCCTGTGGGAGGCGCAGTTCGGCGACTTCGTCGACGGTGCGCAGATGGTCATCGACGAGTTCATCAGCTCCGGTGAGGCGAAGTGGGGGCAGCGCTCCGGCGTCGTCCTGCTGCTGCCGCACGGCCTGGAGGGCCAGGGGCCCGACCACTCCAGCGGCCGCATCGAGCGCTTCCTGCAGCTGTCCGCCGAGAACAACATGACGGTGGCCAACTGCTCGACGCCGGCGAACTACTTCCACCTGCTGCGCCGCCAGGCACTCTCGGACGTGCACCGCCCGCTGGTGGTGTTCACGCCCAAGTCGCTGCTGCGCGCCAAGGCCGCGGTCAGCCCGGTCGCGGACTTCACCGACGAGCGGTTCCGGCCCGTGCTGCCCGACCCGGGTGTGGGCGGCGAGCCGCTGGACGACGCCGCGGTGCGCCGCGTGCTGCTGTGCAGCGGCAAGATCAGCTACGAGCTGCTCGCCCACCGGGAGAACACCGGCACCGCCGACACCGCCGTCCTTCGGGTCGAGCAGCTGTACCCGCTGCCGGCCGAGGAGATCGTGGAGGCGCTCGAGCGCTACCCGAACGCCACGGACGTCGTCTGGGTGCAGGAGGAGCCGGCGAACATGGGCGCCGCCCAGTTCATGGCGGTCAACCTGCCCGAGCACCTGCCCACCGGCCGGACGCTGCGGCGGATCTCCCGCAAGGCGTCGGCGAGCCCGGCCGTCGGGTCGGCCAAGGTGCACGAGGTCGAGCAGCGCGAGCTGGTCGCCCGCGCCTTCGCCGACTGACCCGTGTACTTCACCGACCGCGGCATCGAGGAGCTGGCCGGCCGGCGGGGCGAGGAGCAGGTCTCCCTCGCCTGGCTGGCCGACCAGCTGCAGGCCTTCGTCGACCAGCACCCCGACTTCGAGGTGCCGGTCGAGCGGCTGGCCACCTGGCTCGCCCGCGGCGGCACGGACGACGTCGACGAGTGAAGGGCCCCTCCTCCTCACCCCTCGCAAGCTCGGGGTGAGCCTCTGAAGAAGGACCCCCTTCCCCCCACCACTCGCGAGCTCGCGGCGGGACCCTGAAGGGGGCCTTACCGCGCGCCTCCGGCTCCCTGCGGCGGGGTAGCGGGACGCTGCGTCCGTGCTCGGTCACTCCCACGCCCTCTCCGGTCTGGCCACCGGCGCCGCGACGCTCCCCTGGGCCCCGGTGCACGGCACGGTCGCCCAGGTCGCCTGGGTGTCGGCGGTCGGCGGGTTCGCGATGCTGCCCGACCTGGACCAGCAGGGCTCGACCATCTCCCGGATGTGGGGTCCGTTCACCGACGCGCCCTCCGGGCTGATCAACGCGATCGCCCGGGGCCACCGCTGGGGCACTCACGACGCCGTCCTGGGCCCGCTGTTCTTCGGTCTGCTCGCCTACGCGGCGGCCTGGAACCACTGGTCGAGCCTGCTGCTGCTCGCACTGGCCATCGGGCTGGCGCTGCGCGCGCTGCACGTGGTGATCCCGGGCCGGGCCGAGAACACCGTGATCGGCAACCTCGTGCTGTCCTGGGGCGGCGCCTGGCTGCTGCTGGCGCACAGCCCCGGCCCATTCTGGCTGCCGCTGGCGGTGGTCGTCGGCGTGCTCACCCACATCGCCGGTGACGGGCTGACCAAGGAGGGCGTGCCGGTGCCGCTGTTCTGGGTCGTCCGGCGCAGCCGGCTGGCGCCGGTGCACCTGCACACCGGCGCGGTCGTGGAGAAGATGGTGCTCGTGCCGCTGTTCCTGGTCGCCACGGTCGCGTTCCTCTACGCCAACACCGGCGCCCGCGACCTGGTCGACCCGCTGCTGGCCCACCTCGGCTGAGCGGTCGCTACGGTCGGCTCTCGTGACCGGCCACCTGTACGTCACCCGGCTGCTGACCGACGACGCGATGGCGGCGGTCGCCGCGCTGGGCGTCCCGATCGTCGTCGGGCGCGAGGAACCGCCCACCGCCGAGGAGCTGCTGCGCGGCGTGGCCGGCGCGGTCGCGGTGGTCAGCACGCTCACCGACCGGGTGGACGACGCCGTGCTGGCCGCCGCGGGTCCCCAGTTGCGGGTCGTGGCCAACGTCGCCGTCGGCTACGACAACGTCGACGTGGCCGCCGCCCGGGCCCGCGGGGTCGTCGTCACCAACACCCCCGGCGTGCTCGACGGCGCGACCGCGGACCTGACGATGGGCCTCGTGCTGGCGGCGGCACGCCGGATCGCCGAGGGTGATCGCTTCCTGCGCACCGGTGCGCCGTGGGTATGGGGGCCCCGGATGCTCACCGGTCTGGACCTCTCCGCCGGCGCGACGCTCGGGGTGGTCGGCTACGGCCGGATCGGCCGGGCGGTGGCCCGCCGGGCACGCGCGTTCGACCTGCACGTGCTGGCCACCCCGACCCGCGGTGCGCTCAGCGCCGCCGAGCGGGACGCCGTGGAGTTCCGCGAGCTGCCCGAGCTGCTGGCCGCGTCCGACGTCGTCACCCTGCACTGCCCGCTGACCCCGCAGACCCACCACCTGGTCGACGACGCCGCGCTGGCCCGGATGCGGCCGACCGCGCTGCTGGTGAACACCGCCCGCGGCACCATCGTCGACACCGACGCCCTGGTCCGGGCGCTGGAGCAGGGCCGGCTCGCCGGGGCGGCGCTGGACGTGTTCGAGGACGAGCCGCACGTCGACCCGCGCCTGCTGGCGCTGCCGCAGGTGGTGCTCACACCCCACCTGGGCAGCGCCGGTGACCGCACCCGCAGCGCGATGTGCGGCCTGGCGGTGCGCAACGTCGCGGCGGTGCTGGCCGGCCACTCGCCCCTCACGCCAGTGGTGTAGCCACGGCCCCCTCCAGGGGCCCGCCCCGAGCTTGCGAGGGGTGGGGAGGAGGGGGCCCGTCACCTACCGGGTGACGCCCTGCTCCCGGGCGCAGGCGGCGACGGCCTCGGCCACCGCGGTGGCCACCCGCCGGTCCAGCGGGCTGGGCACGATGTGGCCCGGGCTCAGCTCGTCGCCCACCACGTCGGCGATCGCGGTCGCCGCGGCCAGCTTCATCTCCTCGGTGATGCTGTGCGCCCCGGCGTCGATCGCGCCGCGGAACACCCCCGGGAAGGCCAGCACGTTGTTGATCTGGTTGGGCA
>JAOPVN010000515.1 GCA_025966175.1 Modestobacter sp.
GGGGATCGCGCCGGCGCCGGGGCCCAACGGAGTGCGGATCGCGGCCTGCCGGTGGTGCGCCCGGCCGGCCGCGACCTTCGGCTGCCCGCACTGCTCCGGCACGAAGCTGCGGGCCGCCGTCATCGGCGCCTCGCGCACCGCGGAGGAGCTGGGGCGGGCGTTCCCCGGTGCGGCGGTGCGGGTCTCCGGGCGCAGCTCGGGGGTGCTGGCCACGGTCTCCGGTGACCCGGCGATCGTCGTCGCCACCCCGGGTGCCGAGCCGGTGGCCGAGGGCGGCTACGGCGCGGCGCTGCTGCTGGACTCCTGGGCGCTGCTCGGTCGCGCAGACCTCCGCGCGGGGGAGGAGACCCTGCGCCGCTGGATGAACGCCGCGGGGCTGGTCCGGGCCGGCGGCCAGGTCGTGGTCGCCGCCGACGCCGCGCACCCGGTCGTGCAGGCGCTGGTGCGCTGGGATCCGGCCGGGCTCGCGGAGCGGGAGCTGGCCGACCGGCGGGCGCTGGGCTTCCCGCCGGTCACCCGGATGGCCTCGCTGGCGGCTTCGCCGGCCGCCCTCGCCGACTTCCTGGCCGCACTCCGGCTGCCCGAGGGCGCCGACGTCCTGGGCCCGGTGCCCGAGGCGCCGCGGCCGGGGCAGGACGGCGAGCGGGAGCGCTACCTGGTTCGGGTCCGCCGTGCCGACGGCGTCGCCCTGGCGCGGGCACTGCACGAGGTCCAGGGCGTGCGCAGCGCGAAGAAGGTCGCCGAGCACGTACGGGTGCAGCTCGACCCGCTCGAGCTCGCCTGACCCCGCCACCAAAATGGCCATTTTGGTGGCGTCGGGAAGCGGCCACCTACGATCGTCGGGTGAGCGTCACCCCCATCCGGATCATGGGCGACCCGGTGCTGCGCACCAAGGCCGCCCCCGTCGTCGACTTCGACGCGGAGCTGCGGCAGCTCGTCGCCGACCTGACCGACACCATGCACGCCGCCGGCGGGGCCGGGATCGCCGCCCCGCAGATCGGCGTCGGCCTGCGCGTCTTCACCTGGTACGTCGACGGTCAGGTCGGCCACCTGGTCAACCCCGACGTCACGCCGGTGGGCGAGGAGACCGAGGAGGACGCCGAGGGCTGTCTGTCCATCCCGGGGTTCCGCTTCGACTGCCGCCGGCACCTCCACGTCGCCGCGACCGGCTGGAACATGCACGGCGAGCCGATCCGGGTGGAGGGCTCGCACAAGCTGGCCCGGGCCATCCAGCACGAGACCGACCACCTCGACGGCGTGCTGTTCGTCGACCGGCTCGACACCGAGGCGCGGGAGGCCGCGCTGGCCGTGCTCCGCGACGCCGCGTGGCAGGGCGAGCACGCCTACCTGCCCAACGGTGAGCCCGCCGTCCCGCCGATCCTGAAGATGAGCCCCCACTGAGACTCCTGTTCGCCGGCACCCCCGCGCCGGCCGTGCCAGCACTCGACGCGCTGCTCGACTCGCAGCACGAGGTCGTCGCCGTCCTCACCCGGCCGGACGCGCCGTCCGGCCGGGGGCGCCGGACCAGCCGCTCACCGGTCGCCGAACGCGCCGACGCCGCGGGCATCCCGGTGCTGCAGCCCCGCTCGCCGCGGGACCCGGAGTTCCTGGAGACGCTGCGGGAGCTGGCCGTCGACTGCGCCCCGGTCGTCGCCTACGGCGCCCTGGTGCCCCCGGCGGCCCTCGAGCTGCCGCGGCACGGCTGGGTCAACCTGCACTTCTCGCTGCTGCCCGCCTGGCGCGGGGCCGCGCCGGTGCAGCACGCGATCATGGCCGGCGACGAGCTGACCGGCGCGGCGACCTTCCAGCTGGAGGCCGGGCTGGACACCGGCCCGGTGTTCGGCGTCGTCACCGAGCCGATCGGGGCACGGGACACCTCCGGTGACCTGCTCGACCGGCTCGCGGTCAGTGGCGCCCGTCTGCTGGTGGCGACCCTCGACGGCATCGCCGACGGTTCGCTGCGTCCGGAACCCCAGCCGGCCGAGGGCATCAGCCTGGCGCCGCGGATCGAGACCGCCGACGCCCAGATCGACTGGATGCTGCCGGCGCACGTCGTCGACCGCCGGGTCCGTGGCATGACCCCCGCGCCCGGTGCCTGGACCACCTGGCGCGGCACCCGGCTGCGGCTGGCCCCGGTCGAGCCGCTGTCGTCGTCCCTGGCGCTGGCGCCCGGCGAGCTGTCGGTCGGCCCGACCGGCGTGCTGGTCGGCACCGGCCGCGGCGCCGTGCGGCTCACCGAGGTGCAGCCAGCCGGCAAGCGGATGCTCGATGCCTCCGACTGGGCACGCGGTGCCCGGCCCCAACCCGGCGAGCGGCTCGGCGACGGGGAGGGCTCATGACCGGCCCCGCCCGGCGGCCCCAGGGGGGCCAGGGGAACCGCCGGCCGCCCCAGCGGCGGCACCGGCCGGTGCTCGACGGCGCCCGGCTGACCGCCTACGACGTCCTGGACGGCGTCTCCAGCCGCGCCGCGTACGCCAACCTGCTGCTGCCCCAGCTGCTGCGGGAGCGGCAGCTGGAACCCCGGGACGCCGCCTTCGCCACCCAGCTGGCCTACGGCACGCTGCGCGCCACCGGCACGCTCGACGCGGTGCTGAGCCGGCTGGTGTCCCGGCCGCTGGCCGAACTCGACCCGAAGGTGCTGGACCTGCTGCGGCTGGGTGCTCATCAGCTGATCGACCTGCGGGTGCCGGCGCACGCCGCCGTCGACACCACGGTGGCGCTCACCCGGGCGATCGTCGGCACCGGAGCCTCCGGCCTGGTCAACGCGGTGCTGCGCAAGGTCGCCGCCGGCGGGGACCGGGCGGCGTGGGTCGCCGCGCTCGAGCCGGCCGACGAGGACGAGCGGCTGTCGCTGACCACCGACCACCCGCGGTGGATCGTCGAGGCATGGCGGGAGGCGCTCGCCGACGACGCCGAGGTGGAGTCGGCGCTGGTCGCCGACGACCTCGCCCCCGAGGTGCACCTGGTCGCCCGGCACGTGCCCCGGGACGAGCTGGCCGCCGAGTCCGGGGGCGAGCCGGGGCCGTGGTCGCCGTACGCCGTCCGGCTGCCCAGCGGCGACCCCGGGAAGCTGGCCGCCGTCCGCTCCGGTGCCGCCGCCGTGCAGGACGAGGGCAGCCAGCTGGCCGCGCTCGCGCTCGTCCGGGCACCGCTGGAGGGCCGCGACGAGGCCTGGCTGGACATGTGCGCCGGTCCCGGCGGCAAGGCCGCGCTGCTGGCCGCCGTCCGCCCTGCCGGGGTACGGCTGACCGCCGCCGACCGCAGCGAGCACCGGGCCGAGCTGGTGCGCGGCGCGCTGGCCGGCGAGCACGACGTCGAGGTGCTCGTCGCCGACGGGACCGAGCCGGACTGGCCGGCCGGCTCCTTCGACCGGGTGCTG
>JAOPVN010000002.1 GCA_025966175.1 Modestobacter sp.
TGGAGCTGGCCGGGCCCGCCTGGGGCGTCGCCCGGCAGCGGGAGCGGGCCCGGAAGGTGTTCGGCACGGATGCCGACCGGCTGCTGTTCACCGGGGACACCCTCGAGCAGGCCGGCCGTCCGGTGCTCGCCGACCGCCGGGCCCGCCGGCTGCTGGCCGGCGGCGCCGGTTCGGTCGCCGACCTCGGCTGCGCCGCAGGCACCGACACGATGGCGCTGGCCCGCGCCGGGGCCCGGGTCGTCGCCGTCGACCGGGACCCGGTGGCCCGCGAGCTGACCCGGCTCAACACCGCCGCGCTGGGGCTGACCGGGGTGCAGGTCGTCGACGCCGACGTGGTCGACCTGGTGGCGGCGGCCGACGGCGGCCGGGTCGCCGGGTGCGACGCCGCCGTCCTCGACCCCGCCCGCCGCGCCGGAGGACGCCGGCTGCTGGACCCCGACCGCTGGTCCCCGCCCTGGTCGACCGTGCTGGCGCTGCTCGACCGGGTGCCCTGGTCCGTGGTCAAGGTGGCGCCCGGGCTGGACCACGAGCGCGTGCCGGCCGGCGTGGAGGCAGAGTGGGTCTCGGTGGGCGGCTCGATCGTCGAGGCGCTGCTGTGGGGGCGGGCGCCGTCGGCGACGTGGCGTCGGGCGACCGTGGTGGGCCGGGACGGCGGGGTGGCTGAACTGGCCGCCGGCACGGACCCCGGCCGGGCCCCGACCGGCCCGGTGCGCGGCTTCCTGCACGAGCCCGACCCGGCGGTGATCCGCTCCGGCCTGGTCGCGCTGGTCGCCACCGCGCTGGACGCGACGCTGATCGACCCGACGATCGCGTACCTGACCAGCGATGCCCCCGCCGACTCCCCCTGGGTCAGCAGCTACCCGGTGACCGACGTGCTGCCGTTCAACCTCAAGAAGATGAAGGCGCTGCTGCGCACCCGCGGCGTCGGGCGGGTCACGGTCAAGAAGCGCGGTTCGGCGATCGAGCCGGAGACGCTGGCCCGGCAGCTCCGCGGGCCGGGCGCGGGGACGGCGGTCGTCGTCGTCACCCGGGTGGCCGGCGCCCCCACCGCGCTGATCTGCGGCCTCCCCCTTCCGTGACCCCCCGGTCCGCCAAAATGGCCATTTTGGCGGACCGGGGTCAGCGGCTGACGACGTCGATCGGCAGCGAGCTGTCCGCTCCCAGGTCGATCGGGGAAGCCGCGACCCCGGCCTCGACCAGCCGCGACCCCAGCGCGGCCACCATCGCGCCGTTGTCGGTGCACAACCGGCGGCTGGGCACCCGCAGCACGATCCCGGCGGCGTCGCACCGCTCCTGGGCCAGCGCCCGCAGCCGCGAGTTGGCCGCCACCCCACCGCCGATGACCAGGTGGTCGACGCCGTTGTCCCGGCAGGCCCGCACGGCCTTGGCGGTGAGCACGTCGACGACCGCCTCCTGGAAGGCGGCGGCCACGTCGGCGACCGGCACCGGCTCCCCGGCCCGCTCGCGTGCCTCGACCCACCGGGCGACCGCCGTCTTCAGGCCGGAGAAGGAGAAGTCGTAGGCCGCGTCGCGCGGGCCGGTGAGCCCGCGCGGGAAGGCGATCGAGCGCGGGTCACCGTCGGTGGCGGCGCTGTCGATGTACGGGCCGCCGGGGAAGGGCAGCCCGAGCACCCGGGCGACCTTGTCGAAGGCCTCCCCCGCGGCGTCGTCGATGGTGCGGCCGAGCTCCTGCACGTCCTGCGCCAGGTCGGGCACGAGCAGCAGCGAGCTGTGCCCGCCGGAGACCAGCATCGCGATCGAGGGCTCGGCGAGCCGGCCGTGCTCGAGCTCGTCGACGGCGACGTGCGCGGCCAGGTGGTTCACCCCGTACAGCGGGACGTCGAGCGCGAGCGCGTAGGCCTTCGCCGCGGCGACCCCCACCAGCAGTGCTCCGGTCAGGCCGGGGCCGGCGGTCACCGCGATCGCGTCGACGTCGGAGGCGCCCACCCCGGCCAAGGCCAGCGCCTTGTGCACGGTCGGGACCATCGCCTCCAGGTGCGCCCGGCTGGCGATCTCCGGGACGACGCCGCCGAAGCGCTCGTGCTCTGCCATCGAGGTGGCCAGCGCGTCGGAGAGCAGCGTCTGCCCGCGCACCAGGCCGATCCCGGTCTCGTCGCAGGACGTCTCGAACCCCAGCACCAACGGCTGGCTCATCGCCGCACCTCCCGGCTCATCACGACCGCGTCGGCGCCGCTGGGCTGGTAGTAACCGCGGCGGCGACCGATCTCGGTGAAGCCGCGGCGGCGGTACAGCCCCTGGGCGGCCTCGTTGTCGGCCCGCACCTCCAGCAGCACCACCCGGCTGCGGCGGTCCGCCTCGGCCAGCAGGGTGTCCAGCAGCTGCGCGCCGATCCCCTCGCCCTGCCGGCTGCCGGTGACGCCGATGGTCGCGATGTGCGCCTCCTCGGGATAGGCGATCAGCCCGGCGTAGCCGACGACCGCGCCGTCCTGCCCCCCGGCCGTGTCGACCGCGACCAGGTAGTGCCGGGTGTCGGTGCGGACCAGCTCGTCGCGGTACATCGCCGCGGTCCAGGTGTCCGGGGCGAAGAGCTCCTCCTCCATCGCCAGCACGGCGGGGAGGTCGGCGGTCGTCATGTCGCGCAGCCGCACGCGCACGGGCTCGCTCACTGGGACACGGCCTTGCGGGCGGCCGGCGGAACGGCGTCGGGACGGCGCAGGTACAGCGGCTCGAGCGGCGCCGGTGGGCGGCCGAACAGGGGCACCGCCGCGCGCAGCAGCCCGGCCGTCGTCACCTCGGCCGGGGTCACCTCGCGGCCCAGCCGCTCGGCGAACCGGACGTCCCCCACCACCGGCCCGACGACGGGGGCGTCCTCGGGGCGGTCCACACCGGGACCGGCGATCCGCTGTCCGGCCGCGTCGTAGACGGCCCAGTGGACCTCCTTGCGCCGGGCGTCGGTGACCACCGAGCGGGCGCCGTCGCCGATCGCGTCCAGCGAGCAGACGCCGTGCACGGGGAGGTTGCGGGCGTCACCCAGCGCGGCGGCCGTGACGACGCCGACCCGCAGCCCGGTGAACGGGCCGGGGCCCAGGCCGGTGACGACGGTGTCCAGGTCGGCCATCGCGCTGCCGGCGTCGGCGAGGACGGCGCGGATGGTGGGCGTCAGCAGCTCGGCGTGCCGGTTGCCGGACGGGACGGCGCGCTCGGCCAGCACCTCGGTGCCGGCGGCGGCCGACCACCGGGCCAGGCCGACGACGAGGGTCGGGGTGGCGGTGTCGAGGGCGAGGACGAGCACGGAGGACGAGCCTAGGCCGGGGCGGCGGCCGTCGTCCGCGCGGACTCCGACACCCGGCGCACCGGGCAGACCACGGGCGTGCCGGCCACCGGGTCGCTCATCACCACGGCCTCGACGCCGTACAGGTCCCGGACCAGCTCGGGGGTGACGACGGCGGACGGCGGCCCCTCGGCGACCACCCGACCGTCCAGCATCGCCACGAGGTGGTCGGCGTACCGGCAGGCGGTGGACAGCTCGTGCAGCACCAGCACCACCGTGCGCCCGGCCCGAGCCAGGTCGTGGACGAGCTCGAGCACCTCCAGCTGGTGGCCGAGGTCCAGCGCGGAGGTCGGCTCGTCCAACAGCACCACCTCGGTCTCCTGGGCGACGACCATCGCGATCCAGGCCCGCTGGCGCTGCCCGCCGGAGAGGGTGTCCAGCGGCCGGTCGGCGAGCTCGAGCAGGTCCGCCGCGGCCAGCGCCTGGGTGACGGCCGCGGCGTCCTCCGGTGACCACTGCCGCAGCAGCCCCTGGTGCGGGTGGCGGCCGTACCGCACCAGGTCGCGCACCGTCAGCCCGTCGGGGGCATCGGCGTCCTGTGGCAGCAGGCCGATGCGTCGCGCCGCCTCGCGGGGCCGCAACGTGGCCAGCGCCCGGCCGTCCAGCACGACCGCGCCGGACCGGGGGGCGTGCAGCCGGGCGAGCGCGCCGAGCAGGGTGGACTTGCCGCAGCCGTTGGGTCCCACCACCGCGGTGACCTGACCGGCGGGCAGCGCGACGTCCAGCTCGTGGACCACCCGGGTGTCCCCGTAGCCGAGGCTGAGCTGCTCGGTGCGCAGGTCGGCTGCGCCGCGGTGGTCGGTGCGGTCGATGGTCACGGGATCCTCCGAGTACGGGTGGTCAGCAGCAGCCACAGCAGGTACGGCCCGCCCACCACGGCGGTGACGATGCCGACCGGGAGTTCCAGGGGGGCGGCGACGGTGCGGCCGAGCAGGTCGGCGACCAGGACGACGAGCGCGCCGGCCAGCGCCGACCCGATGACCGCCACCGACCGCGGCCCGGCCGCCTTGCGGGCCACCTCCGGGGCGATGAGCGCGACCAGCCCCAGCGGCCCGGCGGCGGCGATCGACAGCCCGGCGGTGACCACGGCGACGGCGATGACCCCGATCCGGACCCGGCCGACCCGCAGTCCCAGTCCGATGACGACCGCGTCGGCCAGCCGCAGCATGCGCAGCTGACGTCCCAGCACGACGGCGACCGGCAGCGCCACGGCCACCCCGGCCGCGAGCAGCGTGATCGCCAGCGGGGAGCGGGTGTTGAGGCTGCCGACGGTCCAGGGGAACGCCTGGTTGGCGGCGTCGATGGGCGCCCGGGCGAGCATGAGCTGGGTCAGCGCGCCCAGCGCGGCGCCCACTCCGAGCCCGACCACCAGGAAGCGGTATCCGCGCTGCCCGGCCCCGCCGGCCAGGCCGAGGGTCAGCGCGGCGGCGGTGGCCGCGCCGACCAGCGCGAGCGTCGGCGGGCCCAGGCTGCTGGGCACCGCGACGACGC
>JAOPVN010000030.1 GCA_025966175.1 Modestobacter sp.
GCTGGGCCGGCCCGCGGACCGACTGGGCGCGCATGACCATGCGCTCGATCAGCAGCTCACCGGAGAGCTGCTCGGTGAGCTCGGTGCGCATCCGGCCGAGGTCGCTGCGCAGCTCCGCCAGGCCGGCGAGCTCGGCCCGGATCTGGCCGAGGCCGGCCAGCTCCCCGCGCATCTCGGTGAGGGCGGCGAGCTCGGTGCGCAGCTGCCCCAGCCCCGCCAGGTCGTCGCGCAGCCGGCTGATGGCCGCGAGGTCGTCCTGCAGCGTCGACAGTCCGGCCAGCCCCGTGCGCAGCTGGGCGAGCTCCTCGCGCATGGCGTCCTCCGCTTCCTGCCGCAACCGGCTCTCCAGCTCCACCTCGTACTCGTACCGGGCCGCCACCTCACGCTCGAGCTCGAGGTCGTAGGCGTGCCGGAGCTCGGCCTCGCGGCTGGCGGCGACGACCTGGTCGGTGCGCCGGTTGCCGGCGAGGAACGCAGCGACGACGAACGCCCAGCAGACCGCGAGCAGCGCGACGCGCAGGTAGAGCGGGTTGTCGGTGAAGAAGACCGCAGCGGTCGCACAGACGGCCAGCACCAGGCCGACGACCAGCCAGCCCCGGCGTCCCGAGGACGGCGCTTCCTCGATCACCCGGGCCGCGACGGCACGCTCGGCGGATCGCGCCGGAGACGGCCCGGCGGCCGCGCGGGGTGGCACCGGCGGGAGGGTGGTGCGACCCGGGGCGCTGTCGTCCCGGCGACCTCCCATGCGCTCCACCATACGGGGCCGACTGCCTCTTCCGGGGTGAACTGCGCGGTCTCGCGAGCCGCCGTCGCGAGGGAACCTGCCAGGTCGGTGGCACGCTGGGGCCGGTGAGCCTCACCCTGCTGGACTGGCGACGGCGGGTCGCCGCCCTGTACGCCGACGTGCGCGCCGCCGACGACCCGGAGGCCGGCTGGCAGGCCTGGCGCGAGGGGCGCGACGCCCTGGTCGGCGGCCACCCGGACTCCCCGCTGGACGCCGCCGCCCGCTCCTCGTTCACCGCGGTGCCGGTCGCGCCGTACGACCCGACGCTGCGCTTCGTGGTCCCTGTGGACACCGACGTCGAGCCGGAGCGCCGGGAGGTGCCGACCGCCGCCGACGGCGTCGTGGTGCTCGACCGGATCGGCCGGGTGACGCTGGGCGAGGTGGGCCGGCCGGACGTCTGGTGGGTCGGCGGCTACGGCGGCGGGGTGTTCCTGCCGCTGCGGGACGGCAGCGCCGGGACGGCGACCTACGGCGGGGGCCGCTACCTGCTCGACACGATCAAGGGCGCCGACCTGGGCGGGGACGGCGACCGGCTCGTCGTCGACCTCAACTTCGCCTACCACCCGTCGTGCACCTACGACCCGCGGTGGACCTGCCCGCTGGCGCCGGCGGGCAACCAGGTGGAGACCGTCGTGGCCGCCGGGGAACAACTGCCGCCCGGCGGCTGGTACTGAGCCAGGGTCGCCCGGGCGTGTGCCCGGGCGACCCCACCAGCCTCAGCCCTGGGCCAGCGCGCCGTCGGAGCTGAAGACCAGCCCCATCGAGACGTCACCCCGGGTGATGGCGGCCTTGGTCAGCGGACCGCCGGTGTCGGTCGGGGTGAACCCGGCGAACTTCAGGCCGTAGGTGTCCTGCAGACCCGGCTGGCAGTACGGCCGGGTGGGGCACTCGGTCGGACCGGCCAGGGTCAGCGACCCGTCCCCGCAGGCGGACGCGAGCTCGGAGAGGGTGCTCACGTTCAGCTGGTCGGCGAACGCCTTCGTGACGGCGAAGGCGTTCTGGTCGGTGGCCTTCGACGGGGTGCCGAAGACCAGGCCGACCTTCTGGGCCAGCGGCTGGAGCGCGGCCACCGTGGCGTCCACGTCACCGGAGGCGACGGCCGGGGCGTTAGGGCCGTTGACCTCGGGCTGCTTGTTGATGAACTCGGTCGCCGTGGAGAGGTACTCCGGGAAGACCTGGATCTCCCCGCGCTCCAGGGCCGGCAGGTACAGCTCCCGGTTGCCGACCGCCTGCACCGAGGCGGTGAAGCCCGCGGCCTTCAGCACGTCGGCGTAGACGTTGGCCAGGACGGTGGACTCGGTGAAGTTGGACCCGCCGACGACGATCGTGCCGCTGCCGCCCGAGACCCCCGAGTCGAGGCCCTTGTCCGCCACGTAGGCGGCCGCGACGTCCTCGGCGCTCTTGCGCTGGACGTCGACGTCGGCGTTCATCTTCACCACGTCGTCGGTGGTGAGCACCTGGGAGACCTTGTCGAGGGTGGGGACCAGTGCAGGGTTGGCGGCGGCGGCCGCGGCGTTGACCGCGGGGACGATGTTGTCGGCGTTCTGCAGGTGCTTGTCGTCCTGCAGCACCACCAGCTGATCGCCGGCGACCGGCGCGCAGGCGTCACCTGCGGCGGAGCCGCTCGCGGCGCCACCCCCGGTGCCGGACGACCCCGAGCTGCCACAGGCGGCGCTGGCCAGCACCGCCGCGAGGGCGAGGGGGGTGAGGAGTGTGCGTGCGCGCATGCGCATCAACGACCGCCTTCTGTGTCCCGTGGGCCGTTGTCGGCCCACGCGTGTCTGGCGAGAGATGTCCCGCGGGGCACAACTGAACTCGGTGGCGCCGCCCCGCGCAACCGAGGAGACGACGGTGACCCGATCGTTACCTGCCCCTCAGAGCGGGACCGCAGCCCCCGAGTCGGGGCGCGCGGCACGGGCGCGCAGGAACGGCAGCCGCTTCTCCCCGGGGGTCAACGTCCAGGACAGGGCCGCGAGCACCAGTTCGGTCAGCACCGCCAGGACGGCGACCAGGAGCGCGCCGGCCAGCACCACCCCGTAGTCCTGCTGGCCGAACCCGAGGTTGATGATCCGGCCCAACCCGCCGCCGGCCACCAGGGCCGCCAGGGTCGCCGTGGCCACCACCTGCACAGCGGCCGTGCGCACACCGGTCATCAGCAGTGGCGCGGCCAGCGGCAGCTCGGCCTGGAGGACGACCTGCCTGCCGCTGAGTCCCATCGCCCGGGAGGCCTCCACGACGTCCCGGTCGACCTCGCGGAACCCGACATAGGTGTTGGTCAGGATCGGCGGGACGGCGAACAGGGCGAGGGCGATCGTCGTCGCCCTGGGGCCGAAGCCGATCGGGGTGACGGCGAAGACCGTCAGCAGCGCCAGCGTCGGCACCGCCCGGGAGACGTTGGACAGCGCCACGGTGAAGCCACCGCCCCGTCCGGTGTGGCCCAGGACCACCCCGACCGGGATGGCGATGACCATCGCCGCCGCGACCGCCACCGCGGAGATGGTCATGTGCTGGACGAGCAGGTCCAGGATGCCGTCGGTGCGGGTCCAGTTGTACGGGTCGTTGAGGTAGACGACGGCGTCCTGCCACGCGCTCATGCCGCCGCCCGCCGGGTCCACGGGGTCAGCAGCCGTTCCACCCCGGCCAGCAACAGATCGGCCAGCAGCGCGAGCAGCACGCAGCCCAGGGCGCCCGTCACGATCTCGGCCCGGTAGAAGTTCGCGTTGAACCCGCCGGTGATCAGTTGCCCGAGCCCGCCGTGGCCGACGATCACACCGACCGTCACCAGCGCGACCGTCGACACCGTGGCGACCCGCAGACCGGCCATCACCGAGGGCAGGGCGAGTGGCAGGTCGACCTGCCACAACAGCCGGACCGGCCCGTAGCCCATCCCCCGCGCCGCCTCCCGGACGTCGGCCGGCACCGCCTGCAGGCCGGCGAGGAAGTTGCGGACCAGGATCACCAGCGAGTACAGCACCAGACCGACCAGCACCGTCGTCGCCGACAACCGGGTGACCGGGGCCAGGAAGGCGAACATGGCCAGCGAGGGGATGGTGTAGATCAGCGTCGACACACCCAACACCGGACCGGCCAGGTAGCGGCTGCGACGGGCCAGCAGTGCCAGTGGCAGCGCGACCACCGCCCCCAGCACCACCGCGGCGACCGTCAGGCGGACATGCTCACCGAGCAGGCCCACAATGGTGTGCCAGTTCTGCGTCACGTACGACGGGTCGAGCCAGGGGTTCGGCGCCGCATCCACCGCGAGCACCATGCCGCTCGCCGCGCTCAGCATCGGGCGCCTGCCAGGAAGGCCACGTCGTGGACGCTACTGCCCCGCCCGCCCGGCCCGCCCCGCCCGCCCCGCCGGCATCGGTCGCCGGTTCCGCCGCCGAGGAGATCCGGCTGGAGGGCGTCAGCAAGGTCTACCCGGACGGCACCGTCGCCGTCCGGGAGCTGGACCTGACCTTCGCCGCCGGCGAGCTGACGGTGCTGGTCGGCCCGTCGGGCTGCGGCAAGACCACCACGATGAAGATGATCAACCGGATCATCGAGCCGAGCACCGGCCGGATCCTGCTCGGGGCCGACGACGTCACCCGGGTCGACCCGGTCCAGCTCCGGCGCCGCATCGGCTACGTCATCCAGAGCGTCGGGCTCTTCCCCCACCAGACGGTCCGCCGGAACGTCGCCACGGTCCCCCGCCTGCTGGGCTGGGACAAACGGCGCACCCGAGACCGGGTGGAGGAGCTGCTGGAACTGGTCGGGCTGGACCCGGCGACCTTCGGCGACCGCTATCCGCACCAGCTCTCCGGGGGTCAGCGGCAGCGGGCCGGCGTCGCCCGCGCCCTGGCCGCCGACCCCGCCGTCCTGCTCATGGACGAGCCGTTCTCCGCGGTCGACCCGGTCGTCCGCGAGCGGCTGCAGTCGGAGTTCCTGCGACTGCAGGAGACGGTGCGCAAGACGATCGTCTTCGTCACCCACGACATCGAGGAGGCCGTGCGCCTCGGCGACCGGATCGCGGTGATGAGCGGGGGCGGGACGGTCGAGCAGTTCGCACCGCCGGCCGAGCTGCTCGGAGCGCCCGCCACCCCGTTCGTCGCGGACTTCGTCGGCGCTGACCGCGGGCTCAAGCGGCTGGCGGTCACCGGCATCGACCCGGCCGACCTGGAGCAGCCGCCGGTGGTGCACGTCGACGACAGCCTGGCCGACGCCCGGGCGGCGATGCAGCGGACCGGCGCCCGGTGGGCCGTCGTGCTCGACGACCGGCAGGCGCTGCACGGCTGGATCTCCGCCGAGCGCGCCACCGGGTCGGGGACGGTGCGGGACGCGGCCAAGCGGATGGAGGCGTGGGTGCCGATCGAGGCGTCGCTGAAGACCGCGTTCTCGGTCATGCTGCAGCTGGAGGCCGGCTGGGTGGCGGTGCTGGACGACGACCGGTTCTGCGGCGTCCTCACCCCCGAGTCGCTGCACCGCGCCCTGCGTCGCTCCGTCGAGGGCACGGTCCCCGAGACCGCCGGAGCCGCTCGGGCGTGACCGCCCGGCGCCGACGGTTCACCCGCGGGCCGGCCCGCCTGGTCCCTCGTCGTCCGCGTCGGGCGGGACCCGGCAGACGTGTTCCAGCCACAGTGCGGCGATGGTCAGCGCCGCGGCCAGCACCATGCCCAGGACGGCGGTCAGGGTGTCCCCCGCGGCCGCGCTGAGCCGGCTCAGCGCCGCAGCGGTGTGCAGCAGCACCCCGGCCCAGCAGCCGGCGAGGACGGCCCCGACCCAGGCACTGGCCTGGGCGAGCACCGCCAGCCGGGCGACGAGCATCGGTTCGACCGGCCGGGCAGCGGTCGACGGGGTGCGCCCGGGCCCCCGGCGTCCGTCCCGTTGGGCCGAGAGCCTGGCCCGCAGCGTGCGGGCGCCGAGCGCCTCGGCGACCGCCAGGACGCCCAGCGGCACCGGCAACCACCATTGGAACGGCGGCAGGGCGGCGTACGCGGCGCGCACCACCAGCCAGGCGGCGAACGCCACGCCGACGGCGAGGGCGGCCAGCTCGCGGCGGCGCACCGGGGTCACGCCAGCTGCTCCCAGCGGACGACCCCGGCGACGTCCTCGGCCGGCAGCCCGGCGACCAGGTCGGCGACGCGGCCGTGCCCGGGCAGCATCGCGGTGGGGTCCAGGGCCAGCCACGGGACGAGCACGAACGCCCGCTCCGCGGCCCGCGGGTGCGGCAGGACGAGCTCCGCGGTGTCGGAGAGCACCGGCGTCCCGTCGTCCTCGGTGACGGCGACGATGTCGACGTCCAGCGTCCGGGCTCCCCAGCGCACCTCGCGGGTGCGCCCGGCGGCGTCCTCGAGCTGGCGGGCCAGCGTGAGCCAGCCCGCGGCGTCCCGGTCGCCCCGGAGGACCGCGATCGCGTTGAGGAACGGCGGCTGCTCGACCGGACCCCACGGAGGGGTCTCGTACAGCGTCGAGCGCGCGACGAGGCCGTGGTGCGTGAGCGTCACCAGCGCCGCCCGCAGCGTTCCCGCGCGGTCCCCCAGGTTGCCGCCCAGGGACAGCACGGCGCGAGTCATGACCGCTCGCGCCGGATGGTCAGCGTGACGTCGTCGGCCGGCACGCCCAGATCGGCGTCCGGCTTGTGCACGGTGATCTCCACGGCGTCGACGATCGGGTACCCCAGGCAGAGGTCGGCCAGCCCCTGGGCCAGCGTCTCCAGCAGGTCCACCGGGTCCCCCACCAGCAGCGCGTGCAGCCGCTGGGACAGCTCGGCGTAGTTCACGGTCTTCGCCAGGTCGTCGGTCGCCGCTGCGGGCGCCGTGTCCAGCTCGAGCAGCGCGTCGACCCGGAAGGTCTGGCCGTGCTCCCGCTCCGAGGGGTAGACCCCGTGGAAGCCGTGGCCGGTCAGGCCGCGGACGGTGATCCGGTCGGGGGTCGGTCGGGTGGGGGACGACTCAGCCACGCGTTCCTCCAGCTCGCCGGGCGGCCTGCGCCGCAGCCACCGTCGCGATGGCGTCGAGCGACTGCACCGGATCGTGCACCCGCACTCCCCAGGCGCCGGCCTGCGCGGCCAGCACGGAGATCGCGACGGTCGCCGCCTCCCGGCCCTCGACCGGGCGGACCTCGCCGTCCGGCCCGGCCAGCAGCCGGCCCAGGAACGTCTTGCGGGAGGCGCCGACCAGCACCGGGAGCCCGAGCCCGACCAGCCGGTCCAGCCCGGCCAGCAGCGCCCAGTTGTGCTCGGCGTTCTTGGCGAACCCCAGTCCGGGGTCCAGCACCAGCTGAGCGGGATCGACGCCGGCCGCGACGACGTCCTCGACGCGCGCGGTGAGCTCGGCGCCGACCTCGTGGACGACGTCGCCGTAGCGGGCCGCCGCGTACATCTCCCGGCTGTGCCCGCGCCAGTGCATCAGCACCCAGGGCACCCCGGTCTCGGCGACCAGCCGGGCCATCCCGTCGTCGGCCAGGCCACCGCTGACGTCGTTGACCAGCGTGGCACCGGCCGCCAGTGCGGCGGCAGCAACCTCGGCGCGGGTGGTGTCGACGCTGACCCGGACACCGGCGGAGGCCAGGTCGCGGACCACGGGCACGACCCGGTGGCACTCCTCGGCGGTGTCGACCCGGTCGGCCCCGGGCCGGGTGGACTCCCCGCCCACGTCGACGTAGTCCGCGCCCGCGGCGTGCATCTCCAGGCCATGGGCGACGGCGGCGTCACGGTCGGCGTAGCAGCCGCCGTCGGAGAACGAGTCCGGCGTGACGTTGAGAACGCCCATCACCAGACAGCGTCCGGTCCGCGGCAGGAGAGCGCTCACCGGCCCAGGATGAGGCCCATGGCCTCACTGCGGGTGGCGGCGTTGTCGCGGAAGATGCCGCGCACCGCGGAGGTCATCGTGATCGCCCCGGGCTTGCGGATCCCGCGCATCGCCATGCACAGGTGCTCGGCCTCGATGACCACGATGACGCCCTGCGGCTTGAGCGCGTCGTAGAGGGCGTCGGCGACCTGCCGGGTCATCCGCTCCTGCACCT
>JAOPVN010000037.1 GCA_025966175.1 Modestobacter sp.
ACCGCATCCGCTGCAGGAACTCCACCAGCGCGGCACCCGTGCCCGGCTCGACGTCCCCCCAGGTGGTGCCGGCCAGCTCGGTCAGGACGACGTGGTGCTCGACGTGGCCGTTGGGCGACAGGACGAGCGCCTCGGAGCCGGTCGCGTCGCCGAGCCGCTCCAGGTGCTGGCTGGTCAGCGAGTGCAGCCAGCTGAGCCGGTCCGCGCCGGGGACGACGAGCACGTCCCGATCGCTGCGGTCGACCAGCCCCGCCCCCTCGGCCAGCCGGCGCTGCTCGGGCAGCGGCTCCCCGTAGTGCGCGGCGACCGTGCCGCCCTGGTCGACAGCGAGGTCGAGGGCGACGGCACCGGGGCGGTCCAGCAGCGGTGAGCTCATGCGTTCTCCTTCTCCGTGCAGGCTCGGCAGGTGCCGGACAGCGCCACGTGGCCCACGTCCACGGTGAAACCCAGGTCGGCCGCCAGACGTTCCGCGGCGCTGTCGAGCAGCGCCGGATCGGCCGAGCTGATCTCCCCGCAGGACTGGCAGACGACGTGCAGGTGCGGGTGCTGGGCGGCGTGGTAGACCGGCGCGCCCTTGCCGAGGTGGGTGTGCCACACCAGGCCGAGCCGCTCGAGCAGCTCGAGGGTGCGGTAGACGGTCGAGGCGTCGGGGGCGGCGCCGTCCGGACCGGCCTCCTCGCGCAGCCGGGCACCGATCTCCTCGGGGGTGCCGTGCTCCAGCGCGGCGACCGCGGCCAGCACCCGCTGGCGCTGGCTGGTCAGCCGCAACCCGCGGGCCCGCAGCTGCGCCGCCAGCGGCGGCGCGCTCTCCGGTCCGGACACGGTGCCGAGCCTAGATCGCCGGTACGGCAGGGTGGTGGCCGTGACGACGCGGCGGGTGGCGATCTGGCAGAACGGCGCGGCCCGGACGGTCGGCCCGGACGAGCCGGTGGTGACCGCCTTCGACCAGGGCCTGGGCCGCGGCGACGGCGCCTTCGAGTCGGTGCTGGTGGCCGGCGGCCGGACCCCGCACCTGGACGCCCACCTGGCCCGGCTGCACCGCTCCGCCCGGCTCATGGAGCTCACCGATCCCGAGGACGACGCGGTGCGGGCGCTGGTCGCCGCCGCGGTCGCGGACTGGCCGGCCGACGTCGAGGGGGTCTGCCGGGTGTTCCTCACCCGCGGGCTGGGCGAGGGGACGCCGCCCACGCTGCTGGCGCTGCTGGCCGCCGTCCCCGCCGAGACGCTGCGCCAGCGGGACGAGGGCGTCTCCGTGGTGTCGCTGTCGCTGGGCATCCCCGCGGACTTCCGGGCGACCGCCCCGTGGTTGCTGGGCGGGGCCAAGACGCTCTCCTACGCGGTGAACATGGCCGCGCAGCGGCACGCGCACGCCGCGGGCGCCGACGACGTCGTCTTCACCTCGCTGGAGGGCCGGCTGCTGGAGGGCCCGACGTCCACGGTGGTCTGGGCGGCCGGCGGCCGGCTGCACACCCCGCCCGTGGAGACCGGGATCCTGGCCGGGACCACCCAGGCCCGGCTGTTCGCCCGCGCGCAGGCCGACGACTGGCCCACCGCGGTCACCCCCGGAACGGTCGAGGACCTGCGCGCCGCCGACGCCGTCTGGCTGCTGTCGGGCATCCGCGGCGCCGCAACGGTCACCCGGCTCGACGGCGTCGAGCGCGGCGACGCCGGACTGTCCCAGCGGGTGCGGGAGCTGCTCGCCCGCTAGGGTCGACGGCGGTGCGCCGGGAAGTCTGGTCGGCAACTCCTGACCCGACCCCGCACCCCGGAGCCGCCCCGATGACCAGCCCCACCCGCCTGTTCAGCCGCGGGTCCTACGCCGAGGCGACCCGGGTCGCGGCGCTGCTGCGCAAGGAGACCGTCGGCGGCGCCCTGCTGCTGGCCGGCACCGTCATCGCGCTGGTCTGGGCCAACTCCCCCTGGTCGGATTCCTACGCCGCTCTGCGGGACACCCGGATCGGGCCGGCGTCCCTCCACCTGGACCTGACGCTGGGCACCTGGGCGGCCGACGGGCTGCTGGCCGTCTTCTTCTTCGTCGCCGGGCTGGAGCTCAAACGGGAGTTCGTCGCCGGCGACCTGCGGGACCCGCGCAAGGCCGCGTTGCCGGTCGCCGCCGCGGTCGGTGGCATGGCGGTGCCGGCGCTGCTCTACGCCCTGGTGAACCTCCGGTCCGGTGGGGACGCGCTGTCCGGCTGGGCGATCCCGACGGCCACCGACATCGCCTTCGCCCTCGCCGTCCTGGCCGTGATCAGTACCCACCTGCCCACCGCGCTGCGGACCTTCCTGCTCACCCTCGCCGTCGTCGACGACCTGCTGGCGATCACGATCATCGCGGTCTTCTACACCTCGGCACTGTCGGTGACGCCGCTGCTGCTGGCGCTGCTGCCGCTGGCCGTCTTCACGGTCCTCGTGCAGAAGCGGATCCGCTGGTGGTGGCTGCTGCTGCCGCTGGCCGTGCTCACCTGGGCGCTGGTGCACGCCTCCGGGGTGCACGCGACCGTGGCCGGCGTGCTGCTCGGCTTCGCCGTCCCGGTGCTGCGCAGCGACGCCGCGGGGGGCCCGGACGCCGGTCCGGGCCTGGCCGAGCACCTCGAGCACCGGTTCCGGCCGCTGTCGGCGGGGATCGCCGTCCCGGTCTTCGCCTTCTTCTCCGCGGGGGTCACCGTGGGCGGGCTGACCGGGCTGCGCACCTCGCTGACCGACAGCGTCGCGCTGGGCATCGTGGTGGCGCTGGTGGCCGGCAAGACGATCGGCATCACCGCGGCGACCTGGCTGGTCTCCCGGTTCACCCGGGCCGAGCTCGACGAGGAGCTCGGCTGGCCCGACGTCCTCGGGCTGGCGCTGCTCGGCGGGATCGGCTTCACCGTCTCGCTGCTCATCGGCGAGCTCGCCTTCGGGGTGGACAGCGAGCGCGACGACCACGTGAAGGTCGGCGTCCTGATCGGCACGGTCGCCGCCGCGCTGCTGGCCAGCGTCGTGCTGCGGCTGCGCAACCGGCGGTACCGGCGGATCTCCGCGGCCGAGCAGGTCGACGCCGACGCCGACGGGGTGCCCGACGTGTACCAGCGACCGGATCATCCCGGGCCGTCCGCCGACGGCTGAAAAACGCCGTTGCCGACCCCTCAGCGGCGTCGTACCGTCGAGGTACACGAGAGAGGAGGTGGTCCGAAAGTTGCATACGTTCAGGACTCGTGAGGTGGCTGTCCGCTAGCCGCCGTCCAGATGGGCCGCCCGTTCAGGAGTTGTGGAGGACCCACAGCACGTGAACGACGGCATGATCGCCCGTCCGTCGTACGGCGGCGAGCGAGAAACGGACAGTCACCCGACCCCCGGGCCGCCGACCATTGTCCAGTCGGCCCGCGTGCAGCTCCCCACTTCGGTGGTTACAGCGCCGCGGAGCAGCCCGGGGGTTGTCCGTTGTCTGGGGGTGGGTGCGACCGTGCAGTTCGCCGGGCGTTCCGTCGCCCTGGACACCTCGGCCGGCATCTGGCTCGCCGAGTCCGCCCGGAGCGCGACACCCGACACGGTCGCCGCGCTCGTCCCCTCCTCCTTCCAGGCCGTGGCCCGGGTCTTCCACCCCGCCGTCCGGTACGTGGGGGACGACGACGTCGAGGTCCCCTGGTCCGCCGTCGCCGCGGCGAACGGCACCACCGCCCACCCGCTGATGCAGTGGGGCTCGCTGACCGGGTCGATGGAGTACTTCGAGAACGACGACCAGTCCCCGCTCTGGCACGGCGCTCCCGCCCGCGGCCACCTGCCCGCCCCGGTCGCCGAGCGGATGGTCGAGGTGCTGAGCCGCTGGACGACGACCCCCGACGTCTGCTGGTTCGCCGTGGCCCACGGCGGCGCGGTGATCACCGACCACCCGACCCTCAGCCTGCCCCGCTGCGAGTACTGGGTCATCAACGGGCCGATCGGGCTCGCCGCGGCCAACATGGCAGCCGAGCCGTTCGAGCAGAGCGCCAACATGTGGTGGCCGGCCGACCGGGCCTGGTGCGTCGTCACCGACGTCGACCTGGTGACCACCTACGTCGGTGGCAGCGGGGGCTGCATCGCCGACCTGCTCGCGACCGAGGGGCTGGAGGTCGCCCGCGCGGACCCGGGGCAGCCGGTCACCTGGGACGCCGACCAGGTGAACCCGCCGCCCATCGACGCCCCCGACTGAGAAAGGACCCCGTCCTCCTCACCCCTCGCAAGCTCGGAGTGAGCCTCGGGACGGGGCCTGACTGCCCCTCACCGCTCGCAGGCTCGCGGCGGGTCCCTGCAGAGGGGCCGCCGTCCCCCTCGTGAAGGACCCGTCCCCCCTCACCCCTCGCAGGCTCGGGGCGGGACCCGGGCGGGGGCCGCTGCGAGCGGTGGGGGCAGGGGGCCCTTCTTCAGAGCTGCGCGAGCTCGTCGGCCAGGTCGTCCAGGCCCAGGCTGCCCTGCGACAGCGCCGCCATGTGCCAGGCCTTGAGGTCGAAGTCCGCGCCGCGGGCCTGCTGGGCGGCCGCCCGCCCCTCGAGCCAGGCCCGCTCCCCCAGCTTGTAACTGATCGCCTGCCCGGGCATGCCCAGGTAGCGGACCAGCTCGCTGTCCAGGAAGGCCGCGTCCCGCCCACAGTTCTCGCCGAAGAACGCCCGTGCCAGCTCCGGCGTCCACGGCTGCCCGCGGTGCTCGGCGAGCGCCCCCTCGGCGTCGTCGGGGATCGGCAGCTGCAGGTGCATGCCGATGTCGACGACCACCCGGACGGCGCGCATCTGCTGGGCGTCCAGGTAGCCCAGCCGGGCGCCGGGGTCGGGGAGGAACCCCAGCTCGTCCATCAGCCGCTCGGCGTACAGCGCCCAGCCCTCGACGTTCGCGCTGACCTGACCGAGCGACGTCTGGTAGTTCGACAGCTGCCCGGAGACGTAGGCCCACTGCGCCAGCTGCAGGTGGTGGCCGGGAACGCCCTCGTGGTACCAGGTCGAGACCAGGTCCCACAGCGGGAACCGCTCCTGCCCGAGCGTGGGCAGCCAGGTGCGGCCCGGGCGGGAGAAGTCCTGCGCGGGCCGGGTGTAGTACGGCGCGGCCGCGCTGCCGGGCGGGGCGATCATCGCCTCGACGTGGCGGACCGGCTCGGCGATGTCGAAGTGCACGCCGTCCAGGGCGTCCATCGCCTCGTCCATCATCGCCTGCAGCCGCACGCGGATCGCCTCGACGCCCTCGACGGCCTCGCCGTTCTCCTTGAGCCAGCGCATCGCCTCCATCGGCGTCGCCCCGGGCAGCACCTTCTCCGCCTCGGTGCGCTGCTCGGCGAGGATCCGCTGGTGCTCGGCCCAGCCCCAGGCGTAGACGTCCTCCAGCCCGGTGCCCGCGCCGAGGTCCGAGCCGTTCCACGACCGGGCGAAGCGGGCGTACCGCGTCCGGCCCACCGCGTCCGGCGTCCCCTCGGCGGCGGAGGCGTAGGTGTCACGCAGGAAGTCGCGGAGCTCGGCGACGGCGGCGTCGGCCGCCGCGGCCGCGGCATCGAGTTCGGCGCGCAGCTCCGCGGGGCCGTCGGCGACGACACCGGCGAAGTACGGCCCGGCCAGCCACTCGTCGAGCTGGCCGACGACGGTGCGCACCTGGCGGGGCGCGGCGAACAGCCCCCGCTCGGCGCCTGCGGTCAGCGACTCCTGGTAGCCGCGGTAGGCAGCCGGCACGCGGGCCAGCCGGCGGGCCAGCACCGCCCAGTCCGCCACGCTCTGGGTCGGCATCATCGAGAAGACCTGGCGGATGGAGTGCACCGGGGAGAACAGGTTGGAGACCGCCCGCAGGTCCTCCCCTGCCTCGTGCAGGTCCAGCGCCGCGGTGAGCCGCTCGCGCAGCAGCCGGGCGCAGCGCCGCTCGATCGGGTCGTCGTCCAGCGACGGGTCCTCGGCCAGCACCCGGTCCAGCTCGGCCAGCGTGCTGCGCAGCAGCTCGGCCTCGGCGGCCAGACCGGCCGGGCTGGTGTCGGGCAGCCGGTCGTCGCCGGGGCGGGTGCCCAGCGAGGTGGCGACGATCGGGTCCTGGTCGCAGACGGCGTCGACGTAGGCGTCGGCCACCTGGCGGGGGGTTGTGGGCTTGGCGGGTGCGGTCACGGAGGTCAGCGGATCCTCTCCAGTCGGGCGGACATGGTCGGCCGCAGCGGCTGGTCGCCGGCCGCCCGGTCGACGGCGTACATCAGCGCGCCCTCGACGATGCCGTAGAGCCGGGCCGCTCGGCTCACGTCGGGGTGGTCGGGGGTGCGGGCAATGACGTCGCTGATCAGCTCCCAGCTCGTCGTCGTCCGGGCCCGGCCCACGTAGATCTCCACGAGTCCGGCCGGGGAGCTGACCAACAGCTCGACCTCGTCCTCGCCGCGCGGCCGCCAGAAGCCGGATTCCCGCTGGTCGGGGCCGACGACCTGCCCGTCGTCGGACAGCCGCCAGGTGCGCGACTC
>JAOPVN010000201.1 GCA_025966175.1 Modestobacter sp.
GGGCTGCCTATGCGAGCGCCTGCGACCTCGGCACAGCGGGCAGGGTGCTGCACGAGCTGGTCCAACGGGCCCTGCGCGTGGGCAAGCAGGCGCACGCAGAGACGGGCATCAACGCCGCCGGCGCCTCCGTGGTGTCCGAGGCGCTCGCCCACGGGGCGCTCGCGCTCGGCGGTCTGCGGGGACGGCGTGCCCTCATCGTCGGCGCCGGGTCGCTGGCCGCACTGACGGCCGCCGATCTCCGACGCTCCGGGATCGCCGAGATCGTCGTCGCCAATCGCACGGCGGACCCAGCGATCCGACTGGCCGCAACGGCGGCTGCCGCGGGCACGCCGGCGCGTGCCGTCGGAGTGGACGCGGTTCCGGCCGAGCTCACGGCCGCTGACATCGTGATCACGGGCACGGGAGCGCTCGACACGGTGGTGACGGCGGCGCTGGTCGCCGCCGTCCCCCGACCGCTGGTGATCTGCGACCTGGCGCTGCCCCGCGACGTCGAGCCGGCGGTGCGGGAGCTGCCCGGCGTCACCCTCGTCGACCTCGAGGACCTGGCCGACCGCCTGCGCGGGGCGCAGGCCGGCACCAGCATCGAGTCGGCACGCGCGTTGGTCGCCGCCGAGGTGCGCCGCTATCTGGCCGCGCAACGGTCCGCGGAGGTCACGCCGACGGTGACCGCACTACGGCGGCGCGCGTCGGAGGTCGTCGACGCCGAGCTGCTCCGGCTCGGTGCCCGGCTGCCGGGGCTGCCCCCCGAGGTTCGTGCCGAGCTCTCCCGGACGGTGCGGCGGGTCGTGGACACGTTGCTGCACACCCCGACGGTGCGGGTCAAGCAACTGGCGGAGGGGCCGGCCGGGAGCAGCTACGCGGAGGCGCTGCGCGAACTGTTCGCCCTCGACCCGCATCTCGGCGTCGCCCTGAAGGCGGCAGCAGTCGCCGGACCGTGAACCGTCCGTGGGCGGACGGTGTACGGGTCACGCGACGGCGGTTCCCCTGAGGGCGGGAGCCCCGTGAGCGCATGGGCATGTCGCCTCGACGCTCGACCCGGTCGTCCCCGCCCACCGCGCCGTCCCCGCCAGACCATCCCCACCAGCGGCCGTCTGCCGCCAGGCACAGGAAGAGATCCCGGGTCCCGGCCACCTGCAAGGCCGCCGGAGGAGGCTGCGGCCCTCGGCTGACGCCGCTCGCCCGGCCGATGCCAACGGGGTTCCCGTAGGACGGTTCAGCGTCCGGCCGTCTCACCTGTTCGGTCGCGAGCGTCGTCGGGCGGTCGGAGCAACCGCTCGATGGCGGTGGCCGACAAGGTCGGCTTCACCAGGAAGCCGACCGCCGGACTCGCTTCGATCAGGTCGGCGAAATCGTCCTCGGCGTGGGCGGAGATCAGGACCAGCTGCCCGGGGTCGACGGACGGGTCGTCGAACAGCCGCTGCGCCACCTCGAAGCCACTGTCCTCGCCGAGGTCGATGTCGACGAGCGTCACGTCGGGATGCAGGTCGGCCAGGCAGCGGACGGCCTCGGCACCCGTCGAGGCGACGCCGACGACCTGCAGGCCCTCCTGCTCGAGCAGCGCTCGAGCAGCCTGGAGGAAGCCTGGGTTGTCGTCGACGATCACACAGCGCAGGACCACCAGATCAGCGTAGGAACGCGACGGCAGGGCGCCATCCCAGCTAGCCGCCATGTCTGACGTCGTGGTGCCGCAACCGATCTGCGGGTCGACGGCCGACCGGTGCGCCATCCGTCGTCGCCCACGACGAGCTCGGTGGCCGGGATCCGGTGGGAGCAGCGCTGCGGCTCCCACCGGGTAGCCGGTGGACGCGGACCCCGGGTAGCGGCCATCCGCGATGGATGGGGACCGTGATGACGGCGCGGCCGCGCGCGATCAGGCTGGCAGCGGGCCCGGTCGAGGGCTGTCGGAACCGTCCTCGGCCGGTGCAATCAGTGTCCTGGTCGACATCCGGGGGTTCCCCAGGGAGGGCACAGTGCGCGGCTCGTGGGAACGACCGACGAAGGCCAGCCGACCAGCACCGTCCGAGGGCTGGGCAGCGCCGGTGCCGGGCCCGATACTGGATCCCGTGCCGGGCGACCGCGGGCGGGTGGTGGTGGCGGACGACGACGTCCTGCTGCGCGAGGGCCTGGGCAGCCTGCTGGCCAACTCCGGGTTCGACGTCGTCGGCCAGGCAGGCGATCCGACGCAGCTGCTCGCGCTGGTGCGGGAGCATCGGCCCGAGCTGGTGATCGTGGACATCCGGATGCCGCCCACGCGCACCACCGAGGGGCTCGACGCGGCCCGGGTGATCCGCGAGGAGCTGCCGGAGACCGCGATCCTGGTGCTGTCCGCACACGTCGAGGTGGAGCAGGCGACCGAGCTGCTGGCCAGCGGGAAGAGCAGCGGGTACCTGCTGAAGGACCGCGTGAGCGACGTCGATGACTTCCTCGCCACCCTGGACCGGATCGTCAAGGGGGCCGCGGTCGTCGATCCTGCTCTCGTGCAGGAACTGCTCGCCGCCCGTCGGGTCGAGGACCCGTTGCAGGTTCTGTCACAGCGGGAGCGCGAGGTGCTCGCCCTCATGGCCGAGGGCCGGTCCAACGCCGGCATCGCCCATCAGCTGTGGGTGACCGAGGGCACGGTCGAGAAGCACGTGCGCAGCATCCTGATGAAGCTGCGCATCGCCGACGCCTCCGACGACCACCGCCGCGTCCTCGCCGTCCTCACCTTCCTCGACAGTCACTGACGCCCGCCGGGCTGATCCCCGGCCGGCCCGCTTCCGGCTGACGGGTAGGCCGACCCTCGGGCTGGCCGCCATCGGCAATTGCTGGTGACCTCGACGACGGCGAGCGCCGGCGCGGCGAGGCTGGCTTTCGGCCGGCGCCGAGGGCGTCGGGACCGTGTCGTCCAGGGAGGTGAGCACATCGACCTCCCACCTGGGCACCGGCAGCCTGCTGCCGACTCCCCCGACGACGAGTTCGACGCCGAACTGAACATCGACCCGAAGGACCTGGCCGTCACCGGCACCGTCAGCGCCCGGCTCGGCGGAGCAGCCGGGCCCGAGCCGTCCTCCGCGTGGTCGTGGGCGGCGCACTCGGGCTCGCCCTGACGTACGGCATCGGCCATCTCTTCGGCACGGTCGTCGGCTGACTCGACCGCAGGCATCGCAACAGACCCACCACGAGAGGAGCGACATGACGACGACACCGTTGGCGACGGTCCTGCTGGGGAAGACCGGTCTCGACCTCACCCGCGTCGGTTTCGGTGCCCGGTCGATCGGCGGCGGCAGCTGGGAGATGGGGTGGGGCCCTCAGGCCGCCGACGACTCCGTCGCAGCCGTCCACCGAGCTCTCGAGCTGGACGTCAACTGGATGGACACCGACAGCGACCTGGTCAGCCTCGACGGGAGGGCCGGACGATGACGACCGCCACCCGACCCACGATCGGCGTCGTCGGCCTGGGCCACATGGGCGGCGCGATGGCCGGCCACCTGCTCGCGGCCGGATACCCGGTGCACGGCATGAACCGCACCCGCCCCCGGGCCGAAGAACTCATCGCCCACGGCCTGCACTGGCACGACACCCCGCGCGGGGTCGCCGAGGCTGCGGACGTCGTCATCACGTCGCTTCCCGACGACGACACGCTGCACGCGGCGGCCTCCGGCCCGGCGGGCGTCCTCAGCGGTCTGCGCGCGGGGACGGCGTGGCTGGAGATGAGCACCGTCAGCCCGGCGGCCAGCCAGGAGCTCGCCGCGCGGGTGCGGGCGACCGGCGCCGCCCTGCTCGATGCGCCGGTCTCGGGCAGCGTGCCGCAGGTGCGAGCGGGGTCGCTCACGATCATGGTCGGTGGGGACGCGGACGCCTACCGCCGCGTCGAGCCCGTTCTGCGCGAACTCGGCACGCCGACGCACGTCGGATCGAACGGGCAGGGGCTGGTGCTCAAGCTCGCGATCAACATCAGCCTCGCCGTCCAGATGCTCGCCTTCGCCGAGGGTCTGCTGCTCGCGGCGCAGTCCGGGATCGACCGAGAACTGGCGCTCGAGGTCATGGCGAACAGCCCGATCGGCTCGCCGATGCTGAAGGCCCGCGCCCCCCTCGTCCTCGATCTCCCCGACGAGGCGTGGTTCACCCTCGCGCTCGTGCAGAAGGACGTCGAACTGGCACGCGACGTGGCTGGACGGCTCGGCGTCCCGCTGCCCACCGCCGACCGCGCCGACGAGGTCCTCCGGCACGCCCGCGACCTCGGCTACGAGGGACGCGATCTCGCCGCCCTCTTCCAGGTGCTGGCGGAGATGACGGAACACCGGCGGACGGCCGCATGACACCCCGACACCACCCGGGAGAAGGGACTCGGTCATGACGGACGCCGCACTCACCGGCAGCCCCGATCCCCGGCGCTGGCCGGCCCTGACGGTGAGCCTGTTGGGCGCGTTCTTGGTGCTGCTGCCCTGCCGCTCCGCGGGGCGCTCGGCGTCAGCACCCCCGAGTTCCTCCGGGTCG
>JAOPVN010000072.1 GCA_025966175.1 Modestobacter sp.
CCCGGCCGGACCGGGCGGCGTGCTCGGCCGCGGCGAGGTCCCACGGCCGGCCCGAGCCCAGGACGGCGCGGGTCTGCCGGCCGATGTCCGGTGGGTCGGCCTGCGCCCAGGCCCGGAACCGGTCGAAGGCGTCGGCCTCGTCCAGCCCGCTGCGCTCGAGCAGCGAGCTGGCCAGCAGCAGCGCCATCTGGGTGTCGTCGGTGAACTCGCCCGGCTCGCGATCCGAGGGGCCGCCGCCGCACATCTCGGTGGCGGTGCCGCGGGCCTCGGTGGGGAAGCGGGCGGTGAACTGCCCGGGCGGCCCGAATTCGAACGGGGCGCCGAGCGCATCACCGACGGCTGAGCCGATCAGCGCACCGGCGACCCGGTGCGAGCGGGGCATGGCCACGGGACCTCCAGGAGTGCGGACGGCGCCCTCCACTCTGGCCCGGCCGGATGTGACCCGCGAGTAACCAGACGGTGACCTGGCCGTTGTACCGGGTGGTGTGACCCGGCGCACGTCGCTGGTCAGCCCCGCAGAACACGCACCGGAAGACACCACGACGACACCGGAGTCGCCCATGTCCCGCCGCCTGCCCGCCCTCGTCCTCGCCGCCGCCTGCGCCACCGGGGCCCTGCTCGTGCCCGCGGCCGCCGCCTCCGCCGCACCCCCGCCCGCGTCCACCACGGCGGGGGCCGACCCGTTCTACGACGTCCCGTCGCCGCTGCGGAAGGCCGCACCGGGCACCGTGCTGCGCACCCGCCCGGCCGCGGTGCCGCTGGCCGGCGCGCTGCCGTTCACCGCGAGCACCGTGCTGTACCACTCGCGGACCGTGACCGGGGCGGACGAGATCGTCTCCGGGACCCTCTTCACGCCGACGCTCTCCGCCCCGGCGGCCGCGGGGACCCTGCTGACGCTGGCGCCCGGCACCCAGGGCCTGGGACCGCAGTGCGCGCCGAGCAAGCAGTTCGTCGCCGGCACCGAGTACGAGTCGGCCGCCGTCACCGCCGGGCTGGCCCAGGGCTGGTCGGTGGCGGTGACCGACTACGACGGCTACGTCAACGGCGGTGCCCCCACCTACGTCACCGGCGAGGCGATGGGCCACGCCGTGCTCGACATGGCCCGGGCCGCGGCCCAGGTGCCGGGCGCGCGGGTGACGCCGACGTCCCCGGTGCTGTTGCAGGGCTACTCGCAGGGCGGCGGCGGTGCCGGCTGGGCCGCCTCGCTGGCGCCGGAGTACGCACCGGAGCTCGACATCCGGGCGGCCGCGGTGGGCGGCGTCCCGGCCGACGTGCAGGCGGTCGCCGCCAGCCTCGACGGCACGGCCACCGCCTACTTCGAGCTGCTCGGCATCGTCGGCATGGCCAACGCCTACCCCGATGCCTTCCGCCTGGACGAGCGGCTCAACGAGCGCGGCCGGCAGATGGTCGCCGCGCTGATGAGCGAGTGCGTGGGCGGCCCGTCGACGCTCGGCGCGGCGGGCACGTCGATCAGCGACTACATCGTCGACGGCGCCACCCTCGACGATCTCGCGCAGGACCCGGCGATCGCCCGGGTGCTGGCCGACAACCAGCTCGCCACCCGGCCGGCGCCCACCGTGCCCGTCTACCAGGACCACGCCGCCGGTGACGAGATCGTGCAGCCGGCGCAGGCCACGGCGCTGCACCAGGCGTGGTGCGCCGCGGGCGTCACCACCCGGTACGACCTGCTGCCCGCCGAGCACGTCACTGGCGGGGTGGAGAGCATCGCGCCGTTCACCGCGTGGCTCGGCGCGGTGGCGGCCGGGCTGCCGGTCACCGGGAACTGCTGACCTGACGACGGACGCCCCGCTCCCTTCCCCGGGGGAGCGGGGCCACCGCTCAGTCGCCCTTGACGTTGACCACCTGGCGCAGCGTGTGCCGCACCTCCACCAGGTCGGCGGCGTCGCGCATGATCACGTCGATGTCCTTGTAGGCGTCGGGGTGCTCGTCGAGGAACGCGTTCGAGTGCCCCCAGGCGATGCCGGTCATCCGCGACTCGAGGTCCTGGCGGGTGAACAGCCGCCGCGCCGCGGTCCGCGAGTAGTTGCGGCCCGCGCCGTGCGGTGCAGAGGTCAGGGACTCGACGTTGCCCTTGCCGGCGACCACGTAGGACGCCGTCCCCATCGATCCCGGGATGAGCCCGGGCTGCCCCGTCCGCGCCGAGATCGCGCCCTTCCGCGACAGCCACACCTCGCGCCCGTAGTGCTCCTCGCGCTCGGTGTAGTTGTGGTGGCACTGGACCTGATCGAGCCGCTGGACGTCGTCGTCCAGGAACCGGCCCACCTGCTCGACGACGCGGTCCATCATCTCCTCGCGGTTGAGGTGGGCGAACCGCTGTGCCCAGCGCAGCGCCTCGATGTAGGCGTCGAACTCCGGCGTCCCCTCCTCGAGGTACGCGAGGTCCCGGTCGGCCAGCTCGATGCCCCGCGCGCGGCACCACTCCTGTGCACGCCGGATGTGCACCGAGGCCAGCTTGTTGCCCACACCCCGGGACCCCGAGTGCAGGAACAGCCAGACCCGGCCCTTCTCGTCCAGCGACACCTCGATGAAGTGGTTGCCCGAGCCGAGGGAGCCCAGCTGCAGCGGCCAGTGCCCGGCGGCGCCGTCGGCCTGCGCGATGCCGGGCATCGCCCGCAGCTCCTCGATGCGCGGCTCGGCGGTGGCGCGCACCTTCTTGTTGTGCCGGCCGGCCGACAGCGGGATCGCCCGGGAGATCTGCCCGTGCAGCACGGACAGGTCCCGGCCGGTCAGGTCCGCGGCGTCGAACTGGGTGCGCACGGCCATCATCCCGCAGCCGATGTCGACCCCGACCGCAGCCGGGATGATCGCGCCCAGGGTGGGGATGACCGAGCCGACGGTCGCGCCCTTGCCCAGGTGCGCGTCGGGCATGAGCGCCATGTGCGGGTGGATGAACGGCATCGCCGCGGTGCGCTCGGCCTGCTCACGGGTGCTGGGCTCGAGGATGGACGCCCAGCTCAGCAGGCGTCCATTGATCTTCTCCATGGTCCTTTCACGTCTTCTGGAGGTCCCTCAGCGGGGAGGTCCCTCAGCGCCAAAATGGCCATTTTGGCGCTGAGGGGGGAGGGGCGGTGCCGCGCGGCCGGTTCAGTCAACGCGTTCGCCGTCGTCCGTGCACCTGCTTTACCCGGGCCGCTGCCGTGAAAAGCTGCGGCGGTGCCTGCCACGAGGAGCGCCGGGGTCCTGCTCTACCGGATCGGGGACTCCCGCGCCGTCGAGGTGCTGATCGGGCACATGGGCGGCCCGTTCTGGGCGCGCAAGGACGCCGCCGGCTGGTCGGTGCCCAAGGGCGAGGCCGGCCCGGGGGAGGAGCCCTTCGACGTCGCCCGGCGGGAGTTCGCCGAGGAGATGGGCTCGCCGGTCCCGGCCGAGACGTTCCTCGACCTGGGCGAGCTGCGCGTCTCCAGCGGCAAGCTGCTCACCCTGTGGGCCGCGGAGGGCGACCTGGACGCCGCCGCCACGGTCAGCAACACCTTCGCGATGGAGTGGCCGCCGCGCTCGGGGCGGATGCAGGAGTTCCCGGAGATCGACCGCTCGGCGTGGTTCCCGGTCGATGCCGCCCGGGAGAAGCTGGTGAAGGGCCAGGTGCCGTTCCTGGACCGGCTGCTGGCGGCCCTCGACCTCAGGTCGTGATCGCCGGCAGGTGCAGGTCGACGCCGAACAGCACCAGCGGCCACAGCACGATGGCGACCAGCAGCGAGAGGACCTCGGAGATGCCGGCGACGCTGGTGTAGCCGTGCGTCAGCGCGACGACCACGCCGATCGCCAGGTAGATGAGGCCGAACAGGGAGATGGGCACGGCTGCCTCCTCGATGCGGAAGGCCGCCACGATCCCACCGATCCCTGTGCGCACGGCCAGGATCCGCCCCCCACCGGCTGTGCACGCCGGCCGGCTCACTCCTCGGCGATGACCTTGCCGGGGTTGAGGATGCCGTGCGGGTCGAGCGCCGCCTTGACCGCGCGGTGCATCTCCAGCACCGCCGGCGCCAGCTCCGCGCGCAGGCCGTCGCGCTTGAGCAGGCCCACCCCGTGCTCGCCGGTGACCGTGCCGCCCAGCGCCAGCGCCTCGGTGATGATCTCCTCGAACGCCTGCTGGGCCCGGGTGCGCGCGGCGTCGTCGCCGAGCGGGGTGATCAGCAGCGGGTGCAGGTTGCCGTCGCCGGCGTGCGCGATGTTCGCGATGTGGGTGTCGTACTTCGCCGCGATGGCCTCGATCCGGCCGAGCATCTCGGGAACCGCGGCCTTGGGCACGCATACGTCCTCGGTGAGCACCGGGCCCAGCCGCTCCAGCGCGGGATAGGCCAGCCGGCGGGCGGCGAAGAGCGCGTCGGCCTCGGCCTGGTCGGAGCTGACCGCGGCGAACGTCGCGCCCGAGTTCTCGAAGCAGGCGAGCAGCTGCGCGGCCTCCGCGTCGCCGGCGGCGCCGGGGGTGTCGACACGGCCCAGCAGCACGACCGCGGCGTCGGCGGACAGGCCCATGTTCTTCCAGGCGTCGACCGCGCGCAGGCACTCGCGGTCGACCAGCTCCAGCGCGGACGGCGTCAGCCCCGCCGCGGCCACCGCGGTGACCGCGCGGCCGGCGTCGACGACCGAGTCGAAGTAGCCGGCGACGGTCCGCTCCGGCTCCCGCAGCGGGCGCAGCCGGACGGTCACCTCGGTGACGATGCCCAGCGTGCCCTCGGAGCCGACCATCAGCCCGGTCAGGTCGAAGCCGGCCACGCCCTTCGCCGTCCGGCGGCCCAGCCGCACCAGCTCGCCGGTGCCGGTGACGACCTGCATCCCCAGCACGTAGTCGCGGGTGACGCCGTACTTCACGCAGCACAGCCCGCCGGCGTTGGTGGCGACGTTGCCGCCGATCGTCGACCAGGGCGAGCTGGCCGGGTCCGGGGGATACCAGAGGCCGAAACCGGCCACGTGCGCGCGGAGGTGGTCGTTGACCACGCCGGGCTGGACGACGGCGTAGCGCTCCAGCTCGTCGACCTCCAGGACGGCGTCCATCCGCTCCAGGCTGACGACGACCGATCCGGCGCTGGCGTTGGCCCCACCGGAGAGCCCGGTACCGGCGCCGCGCGGCACGACCGGCGTGCGGTGCTCGATGCACAGCCGGACGACCGTCTGCACCTCCTCGGCGGTGCGCGCCCGGACCAGCGCGGCCGGCAGCTCCCACGGCGCCCACTCGGCGTCGTCGTGCGCGTAGGACGCGAGCACGTCCGGATCGGTGACCAGCCGGTCGGCCGGCAGGGCCGCCGCCAGCGCGGCCGCGATCGTGTCCAGCCCGGTGTCCGCGGCCATCGCGTCGTCCTCCCGTTCCCGCCGTCGCTCAGCGGACCCGCCCGACGCTATCCCGACCGTGGGGAGGGCTGGACGGGGAAGGTGCTCCCGCGCGGCGGTCAGTTCAGGGGCGACCGGCGTGCGGGACGTCGACCGGCGCCGTCACCAGCGTCGCC
>JAOPVN010000146.1 GCA_025966175.1 Modestobacter sp.
CGACCTCCCCGATCGCCTCGGCGGCCTTCGCCAGCTCGGTCACGCAGCGCAGGAAGCCCCGGTTGGGCTCGTGCGACCACGGCACCGGGCCGAAGCCCTTCCAGCCGTTGCGACGGAGCGCGTCCAGCCCGCGGTGGTAGCCGGTGCGGGCGTACGCGTAACCCTCGATGGTGTCGCTCAGCCGCCGCTCGGGGCGGTTCAGCGCCTCCTCGGCCAGCGCCGCCCACGCCGCGCTGACCGTCGGGTGGTGGGCCGCGACCTCGGCCGGCGGGTTGCCCGCCGCGAGCTCGGCGTCTGCCTCCGGGTTCGGTGGCAGGAGGGTGGCCGGCGGCTCGCCCAGCAGGTTGCCGTGAGCGTGGGTCATGGTCAGCCCGCCTGCGACTGACCGGCCGACAGGAGGTCCTCGCAGGCCTCGACGACGCGGTCGGCCATGCCGATCTCCGCGGCCTTGAGGTAGCTACGCGGGTCGTAGGCCTTCTTGTTTCCGACCTCGCCGTCGATCTTCAGGACGCCGTCGTAGTTCTTGAACATGTGGTCGGCGATCGGCCGCGTGAAGGCGTACTGCGTGTCGGTGTCGACGTTCATCTTCACGACGCCGTAGGACAGCGCCTCGCGGATCTCCTCCTTGGCAGAGCCGGAACCACCGTGGAAGACCAGGTTGAACGGCTTGTCGTCGGCCAGGCCGAACTCCTTCGCGACGATGTCCTGGCCCTGCTTGAGGATCTCCGGGCGCAGCTTGACGTTGCCCGGCTTGTAGACGCCGTGCACGTTGCCGAAGGTGGCGGCCAGCAGGTAGAGGCCCTTCTCCCCCCGGCCCAGCGCCTTCGCAGTGGCCACGAAGTCACCCGGGGCCGTGTAGAGCTTCTCGTTGATGTCGTGCGCGACGCCGTCCTCCTCGCCGCCGACGACGCCGATCTCCACCTCGAGCACGATCTTCGCCTTGGCGCACTGCTCGAGCAGCTCCTGGGCGATCTGCAGGTTCTCCTCGAGGTCGATCGCCGAGCCGTCCCACATGTGCGACTGGAACAGCGGCTCCTGACCTGCGTTCACCCGGTCCTGGGACAGGGCGATCAGCGGGCGGACGTAGCTGTCGAGCTTGTCCTTCGGGCAGTGGTCGGTGTGCAGCGCGACCTGCACCGGGTACCTCTCGGCGACGACGTGGGCGAACTCGGCCAGCGCCACCGCGCCGGTGACCATGTCCTTGACCTTGGTGCCGGAGGCGAACTCCGCGCCGCCGGTGGAGAACTGGATGATCCCGTCACTCCCGGCGTCGGCGAAGCCGCGCATGGCGGCGTTCACCGTCTCCGAGGAGGTGCAGTTGATCGCCGGGTAGGCGAACCCGCCCTCCTTCGCCCGGCGGATCATGTCGGCGTAGACCTCGGGGGTCGCGATGGGCATGCGGGGCACTCCTGACGTCGGTCGCTCTACTACGCGCTGATCGGTGCTGCTCGGGGTCAGTATCGCGCCGTCGGGGTCACTCCGGGGCGTCGGGGCGAACGCGGAGCCCCAAGGTGGTCACCAGGACGACCGCCTGGGTGACGTCGATCTGCGCGCCGGTGAGTTCGACGTTGCGCGGGTCCACCGCCGACAGGTCCGAGCCGCGCAGGTCGGCGCCGCTGAGGTCGGCGTCGTGGAACCAGGAGGCGGAGAGGTCCAGGCCGCGCAGGGTCGCACCGGAGCCGCGCAGGCCGGTGAGGTCGGCTTCGCGCAGCCGGGCCCCGGTGAGTGTGGCCCGGGTCAGGTCCGCGCCGGGGAGCCCGACGAACGACCAGTCGCCCCGCTCGACGGTCATCAGGTCGAAGGTGCACCGGTCGAACATCGAACCGACGAACTTGCAGTCGGTGAAGGTGGCGTCGAAGAACGAGCAGCCGGTGAAGGTGCAGTTCAGGAACGCGGCGTCGGTGTGCTCCGACAGGTTGAACCGGCAGTCGCGAAAGGTGCACTCGGTGAAGACCGCGCCGTCGTCGGTGATCTCGGTGAGGTCGACGCCGATGAAGGCCACGCGGGTGTGCTCCTGACCGGAGATGTCCTCCCCGTACCAGTCGGCCTGCCGGATCTCGCTCTCGGTCGGTGGCGGCTCGGCGCCATGTGCGCGGTCGGCCATGTCGTGGTCCCGCCCGGCGCTCAGCCGTGCTCGACGCGGCTGGCCACCCGGGCCGCGACGACGACCGGGTCGTAGGTGGGCGAGAACGGCGGCGCGTAGGACAGGTCGGACCCGGATAGCTCCTCGGCGGTCATCCCGGCCCAGATCGCGGTGGCGAACACGTCGATCCGCTTGCCGCTCCCCGGCCCGCCCACGACCTGGGCGCCGAGCAGCACCCCCGACCCCCGCTCGGTGATGAGCTTGACGTGGATGGGCGACGCCCCCGGGTAGTAGCCGGCGCGGGTCGAGGACTCGATCAGCTCGGTTCGGAAGTCGTAGCCGCCGTCCTCCGCCTGCGTCGTGCAGAGGCCTGTGCGGGCGACCTCGAGGTCGCCGACCTTCGTCATCGCCGTCCCCAGTACTCCCGCGAAGCGCGCCGGGCGTCCGCCGATCACCGACCCGGCCACCCGGCCCTGCTTGTTGGCGTGGGTGCCGAGGGCGACGTGGATCGCCTCGCCGGTGAGCCGGTGGAGGGTCTGCGAGCAGTCGCCGGCGGCGAAGACCTCGGGGTGCGAGCGGCTGCGCTGGGTCTGCCGGACATCGATCGCTCCGGTGGCCCCCAGCTGCAGCCCCGCTTCGCGGGCCAGCGCCACCTCCGGGCCCATGCCGAGGCCGAGGACGACGAGGTCGGCGAGATAGCTGCCGGTGTCGGTGCGCACGGCCCGCACCGACCCGTCGGCGTCCACCTCGATCTCACGGACCGGTTGGCCGGTCTGCACGTCGATGCCCATGTCGGACATGGCCGCGCAGACCCGCTCGCCCATGTCGTCGTCCAGCTGCGCCATCGGCAGCGGATCGGCGAGGACGACGGTGACATGCAGCCCGCGGGTCTGCAGCACCTCGGCCATCTCCAGGCCGATGTAGCCACCCCCGAGGACGACGGCCCGCGTGGCTCCGGCGGCGATCGCGGCGCGGATGTCGGCGCCGTCGGCCAACCGGTGCACCCCGTACACGCCGTCGGCGTCCAGGCCCGGCACTTTCGGGCGCAGCGGACGGCCGCCGGTGGCCACGACGAGGTTGTCGTAGCCGAGCCGCTCGTCGCCGGCCGCGACGACCTCCCCCGCCGCCAGGTCGATGCCCTCGGCGCGGGTGTCGGCCCGAATGGTGATGTCCTTCGCCGCGAACTCCGCCGGGGTGCGGGCGAGCAGGCGGTCGCGGTCGGAGACCAGCCCGCCGATCCAGTACGGGATGCCGCAGGCGGAGTAGGAGATCTCCGGCCCCTGCTCGAGGACGACGATCTCCAGGTCCTCCGACGGCCGCAGCCGCCGGGCCTGGGAGGCCGCCGACAAGCCCGCCGCGTCACCCCCGATGACCACCAGCCGTTCCCTGCTCATGCCCGACAGGGTGTCATTCCGCGTGCCGTGCGCGCCTGGTCCGTCGCACGAGTGGCGACGGCCAGCTGGGTGCGGGCCCGGCCGACCGCCCACCGGCTGCCGGGCACCGGTCAGCGCCCCGCTGCGGTCCCGGCCAGATTCGCGGCCCGTGCGCCGCGGAACACCTTGCCGGGGTTGAGCAGGCCGGCCGGGTCGAGGGCGTCCTTGATGGCGCGGTGCACGTCGAGTGCCACCGGGCCGATCTCCCGCTCCAGCCAGTCGACCTTGATGGCGCCGACGCCGTGCTCCCCGGTGATCGTCCCGCCGAGGGAGAGCCCGAGCTCGAGGATGTCGTCGAACGCGGCGTAGGCGCGCGTGCGCTGGTCGTCGTCGGCCAGGTCGAAGCAGATCGTCGGGTGCATGTTGCCGTCACCGGCATGGCCGACGACGCCGATGACCAGCCCGCGCTGCGCGGCAATCGCGTCGCAGCCGTCGAGGAACGCGGCGATCCGCGACCGCGGCACCGCGACGTCGTCGATGAGCGTGGAGCCCAGTTGCTCCAGCGCGGGTAGCGCCATCCGGCGGGCGGTGAGCAGCAGGTCGCCCTCGGCCGGGTCGTCGGTCGTGTGCACGAACTCCGCCCCGGCCTCGCGGCACAGGTCGGCGAGGGCGGCGATCTCGGCCGCGGCGGCCTCGCCTCCGGCGTCGGACTGCGCCACGAGCAGGGCGTGCGCGCTGCGGTCCAGGTCGGCGTGCAGCAGGTCGTCGACGGCGCAGATGCAGGTGTTGTCCATGACCTCGAGCAGGCTGGGCACCAGACCGCTGGTGACCACCCGCTCGACCACCTGGCCGGTCTGCGCGGTCGTCGCGAAGGTGGCGGCCAGGGTGACCGGGCGCTGCGGTGCCGGTCGCAGGGCCAGCGTCGCCTCGGTGATGACGCCGAGGGTGCCCTCCGAGCCCACGAACAGGCGGGCCAGGTCGTAACCGGCGACGCCCTTGACGGTGCGGCGACCGGTGCGCAGAACCCGCCCGTCGGCGAGGACCACCTCCAGGCCCAACACGTAGTCGGTGGTGACCCCGTACTTGACGCAGCACAGCCCGCCGGAATTCGTGGAGAGGTTGCCGCCGATCGTGCACCAGTCGTAGCTGGAGGGATCCGGCGGATAGAACAGCCCGGCGCCGGCGACGGCGTCACGCAACGCCTTGTTCACCACACCGGGCTGGACGACGGCCAGCCGGTCGGCCGGAGCGACCTCCAGGACGGCGTCCATCCGGGTCATCACCAGCGTGATCGCGCCGTCCACGGCGTTGCTGGCCCCGGCCAGCCCCGAGCCGGCCCCGCGCGGGACGACCGGGACCCCGTGGCGGCCGGCCACTTGCATCACCGCGACGACGTCGGCGGTGCTGCGCGGGAGGACGACGGCCGCGGGGCTGCCGGCCGGCGCGAGCATCGCCTGGTCACGGGCGTAGGCCGCCGTGACATCGGGATCGAGAAGGACGGTCCCGGTGCCGAGCGCGTCCTGCAGCTCGGTCACCCACGCCGCCGTTGCGTGGGTCACCGTCACACCGTACGACGCCACGCCCCCCGGAAAGGTGGGTCAGTCGAGGCCGAGGTCGGCCAGGGAGAAGGCGGCGCGGTACTCGAAGCCGGCCTTCTCGACCGCGGCCCGGCCGCCGCGGTCGACGATCACCGCGACCCCGATCACCTCGGCGCCGGCCTCCTGGAGCGCCTCGGCCGCGGTGAGCGGGCTGCCGCCGGTGGTGGAGACGTCATCGACGACGAGCACCGAGCGGCCCTCGACGTCGGGCCCCTCGATCCGCCGCTGCAGCCCGTGCGCCTTGCCGGCCTTCCGGACGACGCAGGCGTCCAGGAAGCCCTCGCCGTCGGAGGCCGCATGCAGCATCGCCGTCGCGACCGGGTCGGCGCCGAGGGTCAGCCCGCCGACGACGTCGTAGCGCAGGTCGCCGGTGAGCTGGCGCATCACGCGGCCGACCAGCGGGGCGCCCTCGTGGTGCAGCGTCAGCCGGCGCATGTCGATGTACCAGTCCGCCTCCCGCCCGGAGGAGAGCGTGACCTTCCCGTGCACCACGGCGAGCTCGACGATGAGCTCGCGCAGCCGGTCGCGGTCGGGGTGCGCCGTGGCGGGGGCGGTCATGCCCCGAGACCCTACTGAGCCGCTCGCAGCCGACGGGAGCGCGGCCGGTCAGCCGGCGGCGGGGGCGAGCACCTGGTCGATGACGTAGACCGTCGCGTTCGCCGTCGGCACGTTGCCGCACACGACGGTGGCAGGTGCAGCTGCGGCCACCGTCTGGTCCGCCGTGACCGTCGGCGCGTTCGCCGGGCCGGCGACCGTGATCGAGTCGCCGTTGAGCGTGGTGTGCTCACCGAGGAGCTGGTCCGGGGTCAGCCGGCCGGGGATGACGTGGTGGGTGAGCACCGTCGTCAGCCGGGGCACGTCGGCGAGCAGCGCGGGCAGTGCGTCGGGGCCCAGGGCGTCGAAGGCGCTGTTCGCGGGGGCCAGCACCGTCACGTCCACCCGGGTGTTGATCACGTCGACGAGGTTGGCGGCGATGACGGCCTGGGTGAAGGTGCTCAGCTGCGGGACCAGGCTGACGGCGCCGCCCACCGGGAAGGCGCCGACTGCGGCCAGGCTCCCCGGCCCGTCGACGGAGAAGACGTCGCAGCCGGGCCCGACCGGTCCCTGCGCCGCCGGGGCGGCGGTCGTCGACCCGGCGGCCGCCGAGCTGCCGGCGGCGCCGGAGCCGGCGCTGGAGACGGTCGAGTCGCCGCCCGAGCTGCAGGAGGTGGTGCCGGCCAGCAGGGCGAGCACGGCGGCGGCACCGACCAGGCGGACGACGGGTCGGACGGTGGCTCGGGACAGCCGGGCGGCCTTCACGGTGGTCTCCTCCTGCTCCGGGACCGCCCCGAGGGCGGCGGTGCGGCACCGGCGGTCGGGTGCTCTGGCCGTCGAGCATGGCATCCCGGCACCGCGGGGCCGGGCACAGCCGCCGGGCCGGCGTGCCAGGCTGGGCCGGTGAGCGCCCGCCCTTCGTCCCCTGACCGGAGCGGCCCCGCCGCCGGCCGCCCCCCGATGCCGACGTCGGCGCGGATGGCGGTGGGCGTGCTGGCCGGACTGGCCGTCCTGCTCTTGCTCAGCGCGCTGCTCACCTTCGTCGCCCGCGACGCGGTGATCGATTCCTTCGCCGAGGCCCAGCCGGACTCGCCGCGATCGGACGCGGAACAGATCGTGCTCGTCAACCTGGTGCAGTCCGTCGTGTTCGGCGCGCTGGCCGGCATCTCCGCGGCGTTCCTCGCCCGGGGGCACGGCTGGGCCCGCTGGTCCGGCCTGGTGGCCGGCCTGTTGCTCGGGCTCATCACCCTGGGCGCCACGGTGCTGGCCGGCGGGGTGGCTGTCTCCTCGCTGCTGGTGCTGGTGCTGTGCGCGGCCGCCGTCGCCAGCCTGCTCGCCCGCACGACGGCTGCCTGGGCCGCGACGGGCCCACGCAACCGCGGCGAGAGCTGAGCGGGCTCAGACCCGCTGCCGCCGCTGACTCTCGGCGCGGTACCAGTCGTTGGACGGCTTGAGCGCCAGCAGCACGATGCCGGCGATGACCAGCAGCAGCTGGAGCACCCCGATCAGCGACAGCAACCCGTTGCCGGTGCCGCCGGCCAACCCGGCCAACCCGGAGAGCACGCTGAGGCCACCCAGCACCCAGAGCACGATCCGCGCCCAGTTCCGACCCTGCCAGGCGTACCAGAGCACCAGCAGGTAGACGGCAAGGAAGACCAGGCCGATGACCGCGCCGATCATGATCCCGGCCCGGACGCTGTCCGGATCGACCCCCGCATCGCGGGCGGCGGTGTCGACCAGCGAGTTGAAGTCGACAAACGTGACGATGGAGCTCAGCAGGCCCAGCACCGTGGTGGCGAGGAAGGCGTAGATGCCGTTCCGGACCGTGGCAGGCCGTTCGGTCGGCGCGCTCGGCCCGCCCCATTCCTGGCCCTGGGGTGCGGACGGATAGGGGTTGTAGCCGGGCTGCCCCGGGCCACCCTGCCCACCGCCGTACTGCGGCTGCCCGTACTGCGGCTGCCCGTACTGCGGCTGCCCGTACGGGGGTTGCCCGTACTGCGGGCCCGGCTGCGGCTGGCCGTACGGGGTCTGGCCGGACGGGGGCTGGCCGTACGGGGGCTGGCCCGGCTGGCCGTACTGCGGTTGGCCGGGGGGAGGCTGCTGCTCGTAGCCACCCTGCTGCGGGTCCTGCGGTCCTGACGTCATGACGCTCCTCGGATCATCTCTGCACGCGGACGCCGATGATCATGGAGCATCCGTGCACGCACGGCACCTGATGAGCACGGGCGCTCGTCCTCAGCGTCGCACCCCCGGCCGCCCCCAGGGTCCTCCACGCGCGGCCGCCGCGGCACGTCAGCGCCCACCCACTCCCGGCTGTCGCGGTGCAGCAGCAGGCCCAGCAGGGCGGCGTGCACCACGAGCGAGGCCACGGTCGGCACGGACAGCGGCCGGCCGGCCGGCCACGGGCCACAGCAGGCCGATCGCCGTGAGCCCCACCAGCAGCTGCCACGCTCCCCGGCGGTGTGCCACGACCGCGCGGACCAGGGCACCCCAGGCGGTGGCGTACCCCGCGATCAGCAGCGGCACGGCCAGGGCCACCGGGGACCAGGGGACCAGGGGAACCGTCGTCCATCGTCGTCCTCCGTCCCTGCCCAGCACCCGGTGCGCTCGGCAGGAGGGCGACGCCAGAGCGGTGGAGCCCACACCCCCGCTGGCGATTTCCACAGGCCCTGGACAGCGCGGCGCCCGCCGTCCGGTCACGGACGGCGGGCGCTGCAGACCACAGGTCGGCTCAGTCGGTGGCCGGGTCGCCCGACTCGGCACGGGTGACGCTGAGGCCGGTGTCGCCCTCGGCGACGTCCGCCGGCCAGTCGACGACGACCTCGTCCCCGTCGCGGATCTCGCCGGACAGCAGCGCCCGGGCGAGCGGGTCACCGATCGCCGACTGCACCAGCCGGCGCAGCGGCCGGGCCCCGTACACGGGGTCGAAGCCGTTCAGCGCCAGCCACTCCCGGGCGGCCTCGGTGACCCGCAGGGTCAGCCGACGGGCCGCCAGCCGCCGGGCCAGCACCCCGACCTGGATGTCCACGATGCCGGCGAGCTCGTCCGAGCCCAGCGCCCGGAACGTGACGACGTCGTCGAGCCGGTTGAGGAACTCCGGCTTGAAGTGCCCCCGCACGATGTCCTGCACCGCCTGGCGCTTGCGCTCATCAGGGATCGACTGGTCGGCGATGACGTGGGAGCCCAGGTTCGAGGTGAGCACCAGGATCACGTTCCGGAAGTCCACCGTGCGGCCCTGGCCGTCGGTCAGCCGGCCGTCGTCCAGGACCTGCAGCAGCACGTCGAAGACGTCCGGGTGCGCCTTCTCCACCTCGTCGAGCAGCACGACCGTGTACGGACGACGGCGCACGGCCTCGGTGAGCTGGCCACCGGCCTCGTAGCCCACGTAGCCGGGCGGGGCTCCGACCAGACGGGCCACCGAGTGCTTCTCGGAGTACTCGCTCATGTCGATGCGGACCATCGCCCGCTCGTCGTCGAACAGGAACTCCGCCAGCGCCTTGGCCAGCTCGGTCTTGCCGACGCCGGTCGGGCCGAGGAACAGGAACGACCCGGTCGGGCGGTCGGGGTCCGACACCCCCGAACGCGCCCGGCGGACCGCGTCGGCCACCGCCCGGACGGCGTCGGGCTGCCCGACCACCCGCTTGGCGAGCCCGTCCTCCATCCGCAGCAGCTTC
>JAOPVN010000175.1 GCA_025966175.1 Modestobacter sp.
CCCACCGCGGCGACTCCCTGTACCGCGGCGAACATCCCGTAGCCGGTGGCCCGGCGATCCGCGGGAACGAGCTGAGCGACCAACGCCTTCACCGTGGAGTCCTGCACTCCGCCGGCGGCACCCCAGATGCACACGCCGACGAGCGCGACCGGCCAGCTGCCGGAGAACGCCATCGCGGGCACTGCCGCCACCAGGAAGGGCAGGGCGAGCAGGACACGTCCCTTCGACTGGTCGTGCAGCCAGCCGGTCACCAGCGCTGCCACCGCGGCCGCTGCCATCGCGGCCGCGTAGACCACCGGCACCGCGGCGACGGCGACGACCCCGTCGCGGACCAGGTGGTAGGAGATGACCCCGAAGGTGACCAGACCCGCCGTGGTGAGCCCTGCGGAGATGGCGAACAGCCAGAAGTCGCGGGGTAGCGCGCGCCCGGTCTGCAGCAGCGACTCCCGGGGGTGAGCCACCGACGTGCGGACTTGGTCACCCAGCGGGTCACCGATCCGCCTGCGCAACCACACCAGGACGGCGACCGCTGCGGCGCCGGGCACAGCCAGCACGGCCATCGCCGGCCACAGTGCAGCGGTCAGGGCGGCCACCGCAGCCACCAACAGCGGGCCGGAGAAGGCCCCGATCTGGTCCAGGGCCTTGTGCACGCCGAACCCGCGGCCCAGGCCGACCGGGCCGGCGGCGTGCGCCAGCAGCGTCGACTTCGCCGGGCTGCGCACCGCTTTCCCGGTGCGCTCAGCAAGGACGAGGACGCAGGCCACCGCGAGGCCGGCGGCACCGAGGAACGGGGTGAGGGCAAGCGCGGGGACGCAGACCGCGGTGAGGACGTAGCCGCTCAAGGTCATCGACCAGTAGCTGCCAGTGCGGTCGACGCGGGGCCCGAACACCAACCGCAGCACCAACGCCAGCGCCTCCCCAGCGCCGGTCACCAGCCCGACCAGCAGCGCGGAGGCGCCGAGGGAGGCCAGCAGTGGTCCGGTGATCGAGCGCGCACCCTCGTACACCATGTCCGCGGCCAGGCTGACGATGCCGAACCCGACCACGGCCCGCCACGGCGACCAGGCCGCCTTGGGCGCCGGGACGACGACGCCCGGCCCGGGGTCCGCCGGCGCCGGGAGGCTGCCACCGGAATGTTCGGACACGGATCTCCTCGTGGGTCGGGCGGTCTGCTTGCGGTCATCACGGCCGGCTGACGCTGCTCCACTGCAGTGTCCGCCGCACCTCTGCAGTGTCCGGATCAGGCGGTTAGCCGGACAGCGGCATGAGCACCGTTGCCGTCGTGCCGTCGGACGGATGGCTGCAGTCGACGTCGAAGCGCTGCTCGTAGCGGTGGTGGACGCCTCGTGAGCACAGCCGCAGCTCACCGTCGTGGTGCTGCACGAGGGCGTGCGCGAGTGACAGGCCGAGCCCGGCGCCCGGCCGCGGGCGGGCGACGTCGGTCCGGCTGAAGCGCTCGACCGCGGTGGGCAGGAACTCCGCGGGCACGCCGGGGCCGCGGTCGCTGACCGTCAGCGCGGCGACCGGGACATCGTCGGCGTGAACCAGGCGCACCGTCACGTTCACCGGTGGTGCGCCGTGCACTCCGGCGTTGGTCAGCAGGTTCAGCAGCACCTGGCGGAGGACGGGGTCGGGCATGGGCACCGGGATCGTCCCGGGAGCGGGGCTGTCCACGGTCCAGGTGACCGGCAGGGGCGACGCGTCCCGGCCGTCCACCGGCATCGGCAGGGCGCGGGCGACCCGGGCGAGATCCCCGGATGCCTGCCCCGGCGGTTGCGCGCTGCCCGCGGCGGCACCCACTTGGAGCAGTTGCTCGGCCAGCTGGTTGAGGGCGGCTATGTCGGCCTGCACCTCCCGCAGCACCGCCTCGTGTTCGGGCACCGACCGGGTGCCCCTCAGCGCGAGTTGCACCCGGGTCGACAGCAAGGTCAGCGGCGTGCGGAGCTCGTGACTTGCGTCGTCCACGAAGCGGCGTTCCCGGGCGAGGGAGCGTTCCAGCCCGTCGAGCATGTCGTTGAGGGTGTGCCCGAGCCGGGTCACCTCGTCGTCCCGTCCGGCCGGGACCTCGAGGCGCAGGCTTGGTGCGCCGGTGGCGATGGCGCGGGCCTGGCCGCGGTAGCGCTCGACGGGGGCCAGGGCGGCCTTCGCCAGCCGTTCCCCGACGACCGCGGTGATCACCAGCGCACCGAGGCCGGCGAGGGCGAGCTGGGCGAGGAGTTCGCGCAGCGCCTCGTCGCGTTCGTCCCGGCGCAGTCCTACGACCAACACGGTGGCCGGCCCCGAGGTGGCGATCGGGGTGGCGAGCAGCCGCAGCGGGCGCTTGCTGATCGGCAGGAGCAGGCCGACGTCGGCGTAGACGGGGCCGCGCAAGGCAGCCTGCACCGTGCCGGCAGTCAGCACCGGGGTGACACCGAGGCCTGCGCCGGCGGACAGCACACGGCCATCCCGGTCGAGGACCTGGTGCTCGCTCAACCCCGGCAGAGCCGCGGTCAGGCGGTCGGTGCCCAGCGTGCCGTCGGGCTGGATCAGGGGTTGCAGGGCGTCGGCCTCGGCGACGAGGTCGGTGTTCAGGCGCTGGTCGAGCGCGTACTGCACCCGCCAGTAGATGAACACGCCGGTGGCGATGAGCACGACGGTCATCGCCGCGGTGAAGCCGACGACCAGGCGCACGCGCAGCGGCAGCCGGGCCAGCCGACTCCGCAGCCGGGATTGCCGCGCGCGGTCTGGGGGCTGGGTCATCCGCCGGCCGGGTCGAGTCGGTAGCCGATGCCGCGAACGGTCTGGATCGCCGCGCGGCCGAACGGGGTGTCGATCTTGGCCCGGAGGTTGGCGATGTGCACGTCGATGACGTTGCTGGACAGGTCGGTGTGCCCGTCCCAGACCTCGTCGAGGATCGTGAACCGGGTCACCTGCCGGCCGGCGCGCTGCATCAGCAGCACCAGGATGGCCAGTTCCCGCGCGGAGAGCACCACGTCCCGGGAACCGCGGCTGACCCGGCCGGAGTCTGGGTCGACCACCAGGTCCCCTGCGCGCAGCGCGGTGACCGCGGTGGGGGCGGCCCTGCGGTGCAGGGCGCGCAGGCGCGCCAGGAGCTCGTCGACCTCGAACGGTTTGACCAGGTAGTCATCGGCCCCGGCGTCGAGGCCTTGGACGCGGTCGGGGAGCGTCGTGCGCGCGGTGAGCATCAGCACCGGCGTGCGGTGCCCCTCGGCCCGCAGCGCCGCGATGACCTGCGGGCCCTCCAGGCCCGGCATCATCCAGTCCAGTAGGAGGACGTCGTGGCCTCCGCTGCGCGCCGCCGTCAGGGCCGCCGTCCCGTCCGCCACCGCCACCGCGGTCCAGCCGGCCTCGGTGACGGCCTGCACGAGGAGATCGGCGAGCCGGCGCTCGTCTTCGGCGATCAGGACCCGCACGGCGGACAGT
>JAOPVN010000210.1 GCA_025966175.1 Modestobacter sp.
CGTCGAGCTGGCCTTCGGCCTTGCCCAGCTGGTGCCCACCACGCGGAACGCCCGGGTCGACACGGCCTCGGTCTCCTGGAACTACACGACGTTCCTCAACATCGCCTTCCTCCTCCTCGCCGTCGCCCTGGTCGCGCGATTCCTGCGAACCGGCGGGATGGCGATGATGAAGATGATGAGCGGTGACCCCGACGACACGGCCGGCCACGACCACGGGGGTCATGACATGTCTGACCACGACCACCTGGGCCCCGGGGCTCTGAGCCAGCCGGACCACGAGGACCACGCGGCCCACGGCCACACCAGCGCCCATGACCGCAGCGATCACCGCAGGCTGGAAGGATGACGGCCCGGCGGCCGCTCGGCCTGCTCCTCCGTGCCTTCCTTGCCTTCCTTGCCCTGTCGGTAGCGGCGATGCACTCCGGCGTCCTGGGAGGCTGCGCCGACCCGGCCGCCTCCAGCACATCAGTCATGGCGACGTCCGCGATGGCCATGACCCATCCCGGCAGCACGTCACTACCCGAGTCACCCCAGGTACCGGGCCACGTCTCCAGTCACCTCTGCGCCTCCACGCTGCCGCCTCAACCTGCTGGCGTCGGCGCTGCTCTTGGCCTGCTCGTGGTTCTCGCGGCGGCCCTGGCGGCGCCGGCGGTGGCGCGCCCACGGTTCTCTACCGCGCGACGGTGGCCACCGCCTCCCCCGCTCTCCTCCTTGTGCGTCTGGCGGATCTAGGCCGACGGATTCCCCAACGCAGCTTCCGCCGCGCTGGGACTCCGTCACGCCCATCCAGAACAGACTCAACAAGGAGCATTGGTCATGCGCATCACCACTCGCATCGGCACCCTCGCCGGCGCCGTCGCGCTGTCCCTCGCCCTGGCTGCCTGTGGCACCAACTCGGATTCAGCCTCGGGGATGGACCACAGCACCTCGGCATCCTCATCGTCGTCGTCGGCACCGTCGTCGGCGGCTGTCGACGCCGCCCACAACGCAGCTGACATCTCCTTCACCCAGGACATGATCGGTCACCACCAGGGCGCCATCGCCATGGCCCAACTGGCAAGCAGCCGGGCCTCCAGCCCGCAGGTCAAAGACCTGGCCAGCCGCATCGAAGCCGCTCAGAGCCCGGAGATCAACGAGATGACCAGTTGGCTGACGGCCTGGGGCGAGCCGACTGCGTCGACCGACAGCTCCATGGGTCCTGGCGGCATGGGGATGATGACCGACGAGCAGATGAACCAGCTCACGGCAGCCACCGGTACCGCCTTCGACCGCATGTTCTTGCAGATGATGACCGTCCATCACCAGGGCGCCATCGACATGGCCAAGACCGCAGGCCAACGGCTCGAACCCCCAGGCCATCGCCCTTGCCCGCTCCATCGAGACCTCTCAGACCGCCGAGGTCACCGAGATGGCGCAGCTGCTCAAGACCCTCTGAGCTGAATCCCAGCAGAGGACTCCAGCCCGCCAAGGCGGTGTCCTCTGCTGGGGCGCCGGCGCCCTGTCCCGCCAGCGAGCTGGAGTGAAGCGGCAAGGGCGGTAGCAGCCCGGCGTCCGCGGATCTTGCCCCGCTGCGGCCTGAGCCGGGCGTCCGCGCTCGGGGCAAAGCGCTGTATACGCGAGGTAGAGCTGCCCCGGCCACTCGCACTGGAGCAAGTTGGGCGTCGAAAAGACAGTTGCAGGCGGCTCGACAGCAGGGTGAGCGGCGTGCGCAACTCGCGGTTGGCGTCGTCGAGGAACCGCCGCTCCCATGCCCACCCAGGTCCGCCCCGGCAGCCACCTGCTCCGGCGCCCGGAGGCATCAGAACAGGCGGCCCCGGCCGCGCTCCCCGTGTCCCTTCGCCGACGCGCTCAGGCGGAAAGACACCCCCGACAAGGACCTCCGGCCAGTGCGCTTCAGGCGCTCACACGTGACCTTGGACTGGGGGGAGCCGATGGGCTCCCTCGGCTGATTCGACCAAGGGATGCGACGTTCGATGATGTGGTGGACCGACAACAACATGAGCGGCTGGGGCTGGGGCGCGATGACCATCAGCATGGTCCTCTTCTGGGGGCTGCTGATCCTGGCCGGCGTACTGCTGGTCCGATCAATGAACCGTCCCTCCGGAGGGCCCGCCCATGCGTCGGGGCCGACGCCGCAGGAGGTGCTCGCGCACCGGTTCGCCCGCGGCGAGATCGACCAGGAGGAGTACCACCAGCGGCTGGCGGCGCTGTCTTCTGCTGGGCTTGCATCGAAGCCATGACCCGCTCGCCTCTTGTTGCCCTGGGCGGGCCACCGGAGGCGGCAGTGCGCCCCCGCCCCCGGCTCGGGTCAGGCGGAGACCGCGCATTTGCACTGAGGCTGCGCGGCGGCGTGGCTCGATCACTGGCTTGAGTTCCGGGCGCGCGCCCAACCCCCGCGGACGAGCACTCGACGCCAACCCGCTCGTTCGCTGACGTGAAAGTACGCGCATACCACTACGGGGTACCGGTACGGCGCTACCCTCCATCCGCGCCCACACGGCGCCCACAAGTGGGCCAATTTCAGCCCATTTCGCCAATCGCCGCCAACGGTAAACCCGCAGCTCAGAGCGCTGATTATGGCTGATCATGCTGGGGAAAAATGAGCTTTGAGGCGTCTCATAATCTCTGGGTTGTGGGTTCGAGCCCCACCCGCGGCGCCGGCATAACCGCAGGTCAGGGACTTGTTGCCTAGCTTGTGCTCTTGACAGCTGGGCCCCGTGCCCAACCGTGCCCAGAGTTCGCGGACTCTTAAGGGCGTCGTGTGCGGCATCCATGCGTTCGGCCAGCGCGCCGAGGTCGTCGTCGAAGAGCCCGGAGTAGACGTCGAGGGTCATCGCGGCGGAGGCGTGCCCGAGCATCCGCTGGACCGCTTTGACGTTCGCGCCGCTCGCCACGAGCAGGCTGGCGGCGGTGTGCCGGAGGTCGTGCGGGCTGAGATCCTCGAGGCCGGCCGCCCTGGCCGCCGGGTCGAAGAACCGTCGCCGGAAGTTGCCCGAGCGCAGCACCGCGCCCTCCGGAGAAGTCGCACATCGTCGCAGGCAGGGCAGTTGGCGCAGTTGGCGCAGTTGGCGCAGTTGGCGCGCCGAAGCAACGACCACCATCGGCACTAGTCCCGATACGGCCGAGAGGTTCCGAAGGATCCGCGACACCGGTGGCCCCGGCGCTGGCCTGGCCGAAAGGGCTCAGCCCAGGTAGAAGTCCCTGCGGGCGGCCACGAACGCTTCGATCGACTGGGGCGGGATGCCTGTCAAGTGCTCGACGCCGTCGGTCGTGCGGTCGTAGCGGTTGTCCCGGTGCAGCCGGGCCATGGTGGCGACGTGCTGTTCGGTGTGCGGCGGAAGGCCCATCCTGGAGAGCCCGGCCTGCCACCGGTCCAGCGGCACGTCCACATAGGACACTGGCCGATCCAGCGCACGGGAGAAGGTCGCAGCCAGCTCCGTCATGGTGACCGAGTGCGGCCCGGTCAGCTCGTAGACGTGTCCGATGTGGGGGTCCGGGTCCCGGAGCACGGTGGCGACGACCCGAGCTACGTCGTCCACGGCGACCGGCGAGGTGCGTCCGGTGCCGAACGGCAGCGCGATCGTGCCGTTTTCCTGTATGGACCGCGCTGCCATCGTGGTGAACAGCGGAGTGTCGAGGAACACCGTCGGCCGGATGTGCACTACGGGGAGGCCGGACCAATTCAGTACTTGCTCCGCCAGCCAGTGCAGCCTCTGCTGGTGCGACTCCTCGGTGCTGGTGGCGGTCATCTGCGACACCGTCATCTGCGACAGGTCGACCAGGGCCTCCAGCTTTCCGTACTCCTTCGCAACGGAGGCCACCACGGTCGCCGCCAGCAGGTGGTCCGGGGATACGGCCATCGCGAAAAACATCCGAGACACGCCCTGCAGCGCGGCCGCCACGGTTTCGGGCCGGGTCAGGTCCCCGGTGACGACCTCCGCGCCGAGCCCTTTCACCTCAGCTGCACGCTCGTCCTCGTGACGGACCATGAATCGCACCGGTACGTCCTGAGCACTCAAGTGCTCGAAGACCGCACGGCCCACGCCGCGGGCACCGGGGATGAGAACGAGGTTGTTGGCAACCATTCAGTGAATCCCCTTCGTAGCAGTGGGATATCTCCTTGCGCTATCGAAGCCTCCGCCAGATCCGGGACGCTTCATGCTGCCGCTGTTTCGGGACCGGCCGATCGCTAGGCCTGGTGCTGGGCGGGGGTCGGGTCCGACGGCGAAGCCAGCTATCGCGCCGAGCGCGGCGAACGCGGCCGCGGCCGC
>JAOPVN010000224.1 GCA_025966175.1 Modestobacter sp.
GCTGTCCATGCCGGCCGCCGTCCCGCTGGCGTCCGGCCATGCCCGCCGCCGCGCCGGGCGGGTATCGAGCTGCAGGCCACCGCGTACCCGAGCGCCGGCGACCCGACGCCCACCTCCTACCGGCGCCGCCCCGCGCCACCGGGTCCGGTGGTGATGGTCGACCAACGCGCGAACCGGTACGGCACGGGTGCTGGGTAGGGTCGGACTGTCCGGAGGTCACCGCGCTCGACGCGCTCGGAACGTGCACGGGCCGGGGCTGGTCGGCCTCGACGCACGCGTTCGGTGCGCATCGCACGCGGTGCAGCACGTGCAAGGTGTACGGATTCCGTGCCCTGCGGGCGCTTCCCGGCGCAGCTGCCCCGGACGAGGGATACAGGGCCGCCCGGCAGCTGCCGAAGCTGCAGTGACGAGGGCTGCCGCGACCGCGACGACACCTCGCACCGAGGTCCGAGGGACGGGCAGGCAGATGAGCAGGTTCCGCGCGGCACCGCCGTGGCTGGGCCGTGTCACGGCGAGGTGGCACCGCCCTCGCACCGTGCTGCGCCGTCCCACCGACCTGGTCGAGCGCATCCGCTGGCTCTTCGTGCTGTGCGCGCTGTCCGCACTGACCCTGACCCCGATCGGCGTCCTGATCGGGGGCAATGCCTGGACCCTCGCGCTGGTCACCGTTGCCTGCGTCGGGCTGGCCGCCTCGTGGGTGTACCGATACCGCAGTCGCCAGGTGCCACCCGTCCTGGACCTCACCGACCCGCTGTGCCTCCTGCTGTTCGCCCTGGCATGCCCGCAGCCGGCCATCGCGCTGGGCGTGGTGGTCCCGGCGCTGTGGTTCCGCAGCGTCTACGGCGGCACCGGGCGGTTCGCGGCGTACACGGTGTGGACGTGCCTGGCGATCGCCGCTGCTGTGCCGCTGTGGGGCGTCGTCCCCGGTCAGGCGTCCTGGACGGCGGCCGCGCCGGTGCTGGGCTCGCTGCCGGCCACGGTGATGAACGCCGTCGTGGCCCGGCGCCTGGCGCTGACCCTCGTCGACCGGGACCGGGACCGCGACCGGGAGACCGCGCTGGCCGCCCTGGGCAGCCGGTTGATCGGCGTCACCGACCGGCGCGAGGTGATCGCCGCGTCGTGGGTCACCGCGGAGGCGATCTGCCGGGCGACCCCGGGGCTGCGCGCGGCCGTGGTGTACGAGGACGGGAGCGACACGCTCCGCGTCTCCGGAACGGCCGGGGACTTCGTCCACCGACCCACCACGCTGCCGCGTGACCTCCTGCCCGCCGGGGACTTCGGCAAGGGGCCGGTGATCTTCTCCGCCCCGGCCGTCCTGGCGCTGAGTTCCGGCGTCAGCAGCGAGTGGGTGTGCGTGGCCCTGCCCGACACCCCCGGCGGCCACCTGCTCCTCGGCGCCTCGCCCGAGGTGCCGCGGGAGGGCATCGTCGCGACCCGGTCGATGCTCAGCCAGGTGGCGCTGGCGCTGCGGACCTGCGTCGCCCTCGAGGAGCTGCGGGCCCAGGCGCAGACCGACGGGCTCACCGGGCTGGCCAACCGATCGGCCTTCTCCGCCGCCCTGGGCGAGGCGCTGCGTACCCCGGGCACCGAGACGTGGGTGCTGTTCCTGGACCTCGACGACTTCAAGGTGGTCAACGACAGCCTGGGGCACCTCGCCGGCGACCGGCTCCTCGGCCACCTCGGCACCCAGCTGACCAGCATGCTGCGCGCGGGCGACCTGTGCGCCCGGCTGGGCGGCGACGAGTTCGCGGTGGTGCTGCGCGACGCCAGCGAGTCCGACACCCGCGTGATCGGCCGGCGGGTGCTCGAGCTCATCTCCACCCCCGTGCAGCTGGCCGAGGGGATGGCGCGGATCGGTGCCAGCGTGGGCGCGGTCCAGGTCCGCCCCGGGTCGTCCGAGACGCTCGTCGTCCACCAGGCCGACGTGGCGATGTACGCCGCCAAGGCGGCCGGCAAGAACCGGGTCCAGTTCTTCCACCCCGGGCTGCTGCAGCTCGACGACCAGGCTGCGGCCGAGGCCGAGCTGCGCGCCGCCGTCGAGGGTGACGAGCTGGTGCTCGCCCATCAGCCGGTGCTCTCGGCTGCCGACGGGCGCTGCACCGCTGTCGAGGCCCTGGTGCGGTGGAACCACCCGCACCGCGGGCTGCTCGGCCCGGACGCCTTCCTCTGCCTGGCCGAGGAGACCGGCGCGATCATCCCGCTCGGCGAGTGGGTGCTCCGCTCCGCCTGCGCCGACGCGGCGACGTGGGAGGACGCCACGGCCCCGGTCGCCGTGCACGTCAACGCCTCCCCCACCCAGCTGGCCCACCCACACTTCGTCGACGTGGTGCGCGGGGCACTCACCGATGCCGGCCTGGCCCCCGAGCGGCTGGTCATCGAGGTCACCGAGACCACGGTGCTGGAGTCCCCGGCCGTCTCGGCCACCCTGGAGGAACTGGTGCAGCTGGGCGTGGGCATCGCGCTGGACGACTTCGGCACCGGCTACTCCGCGCTGACCACGCTGCGCAGCCTGCCGATCAGCATCGTCAAGATCGACAAGTCCTTCGTCGCGGGCGCGCTCACCCAGGCCGCCGACCAGGCCGTCGTGGAGGCGATCGTGCAGATGGCCGACCGGCTGGGCCTGCAGACCGTCGCCGAGGGCGTCGAGTCACCGGAGCAGCAGGCCTTCCTGGTGGCCGCCGGCATCACCGCGCTCCAGGGCTTCCTCTACCTCCCGCCCGCACCGGTCGCGGAGTTCGCCGGCTGGCTGGCGGACAACCGCCGGCGGTCGGCCGAGGGAGAGCTCACCCCGGCCTGACCGGCCCGGCGGTGTGCAGGTCACACCGGGCGCTGTGACACCCTCGCCGCGATGCGGGCATGACGGCGTGGGAGATGGTGGCGGTTGCCCTCGCCGGGCTGGCCGCGGGGTCGATCAACGCCGTCGTCGGATCCGGCACCCTGGTCACCTTCCCGGTCCTGCTGGCCGTCGGCCTGCCGCCGGTAACCGCGACGATCTCCAACTCCCTGGGCCTGGTTCCGGGCAACCTGACCGGAGCCATCGGCTACCGCCGCGAGCTGCGCGGGCAGCGCCGGCTGCTCGTCCGGCTCTTCCCGGCCTCCGTGCTCGGCGCCCTCACCGGCGCCTTCCTGCTGCTGCACCTGCCCGCCTCGGCCTTCGAGGCGATCGTGCCCGGACTGGTCGCGCTCGCCGTCATCCTGGTCGCCGTCCAGCCCCTGCTGCAGCGGTGGCTGGCCGCCCGGCGCGCCCGGACCGGGGTCGAGGACGAGCCACGTATCGGCGGCGGGCGGCTGGCCGCGCTGTTCGCCGGGGCCTACGCCACCGGCACCTACGGCGGCTACTTCGCGGCCAGCCAGGGCGTGCTGCAGATCGGCATCTTCGGGCTGCTGCTGCGCGAGCCGCTGCAGCGGCTCAACGCCATCAAGAACGTGCTGACCCTGGGCGTCAACGCCGTCGCCGCGCTGGCCTACGTGATCGTGGCCACCGACCGCGTCAACTGGCTCGCCGCCGGCCTGGTGGCCGCCGGCTCGCTGGTCGGCGGGTACCTCGGGTCGACCCTGGGACGGCGGCTGCCGGCGCCGGTGCTTCGGACGGCGATCGTCGCGCTCGGACTGGTCGCGATCGTGGTGCTGCTGCGCCGATGACGGTGCTCGAGTTCGCCCTCCTCGTGCTCGCCGGGATCGCCGCCGGCCTGGTCGGCAGCGTCGCCGGGCTGGCCTCGCTGTTCAGCTACCCGGCTCTCCTGGCCACCGGCATGCCGCCGCTGACGGCGAACGTGACCAACACCGTGGCCCTGGTGCTCAACGGCGTCGGCTCGGTCAGCGCCTCCCGGCCGGAGCTGACCGGTCAACGGCCCCGACTGGTCCGGCTCGGCGTCGCCGGGCTGCTCGGCGGTGTGGTCGGGGCCGCACTGCTCCTGCTCACCCCCTCGGACGCCTTCGAGAAACTGGTCCCTTTCCTCATCGCGGGCGCCTCGGCCGCGATCCTGGTGCAGCGCCCGCCGCGCGAGCTGGCCGCCGAAGGCGCCGCCGAGCAGGCCCGGCACCCGCACCGCGACCACTGGGGCCTGGCGCTGGGCACCTTCGTCATCTCGATCTACGGCGGCTACTTCGGCGCGGCGGCCGGCGTGCTGATGCTGGCGATGTTCCTGCTCGTCACCGGTGAGGGCGTGCCCCGGGGCAACGCGCTGAAGAACGTCGTGCTGGGGATCGCCAACGCCGTCGCGGCGCTCGGGTACGCCTTCTTCGCCGACGTGGCGTGGCTCGCGGCGCTGCCGCTGGCCATCGGCTTCTTCCTGGGCGGCCGGCTGGGCCCCCGGGTGGTGCGCCGGGTACCGCAGACCCTGCTGCGCCGGCTGATCGCCGTCGCGGGCCTCGGGCTCGCCGTCCGCCTGGGCATCGACGCGTTCGGCTGATCGCCCCGAGTGGTGGCCGGGCCCGTCGGGCAGCAGGCTGTCGCCGGCGCCGCACGGTGCCGACGAGGACAGGGGAGCCATGACTGGACCGGGGCCCGCGGCGCAGCGCTTCATCCGGGAGCTGGACAAGCTGCCCCCACCCGAGCTGCGTGGACCCGAGATGCTCGCCGTCCGCCTCACCCGCGCCTGCGTGGCCGCCCTGCCGATCGACGGCGCCGGACTGAGCCTCCACGACATGAACGGCTTCCGGACGCCGATCGGCGCCAGCGACCCGGTCGCCTCGCGGGCCGAGCGCCTGCAGTTCACCCACGGGGTCGGCCCCTGTGTGCGGGCCCACGACGACGGGGTGGCGATCGCCTTCGACGAGGCCGACATCGCCCGCAACTGGCCGGTGTTCCACTCCTCGCTCGTCACCGAGACGCCGTTCCGCGCCGTGCTCGCGGTCCCCCTGCTGCCACCGCTGGGACCGCTGCTGGTGCTGGACCTCTACGTCCGGGAGCCGCAGACCCTGCCGGACACCGACCGCAAGGACGTCGAGGACGTCACGATCGCGCTCACCCGGGCCATGGTCGCGGCTACGCTCGGGGCGCCCGTCCAGGAGGGCCGCCGCGGCTGGTGGGACGGCCCGGACGCGCTGCGCCGGGCCCGTGTCTGGCAGGCGACCGGGATGGTCAACGTGGCGCTCGGGCTGGACGCCGCGGACGCGCTGGTCACGCTGAAGGCGCACGCCTTCGCCACCGGCCGGGTGGTCGACGACGTCGCCGACGACCTGGTCGCCGGTCGGCTCCCCCTCGACCAGCTGCGGCCTTCCGCGAACTGAGCCGGCCGTCGGCGACGCCACCGTCAACGAGCTCGCCACGCCCTACGACGTGAGCCTGCAGGCGGGGACCGCCCGGGTGCGGCTCGATCGGCAGGGCAGGGCCGACCGGCCGCGGTCGGGCCCCCCGGTCAGGTCCCGCTGGTCACGTACGCGCTGAGCAGCAGCACGAAGGCGCTGGCGGTGATGAGCAGGCGGGCCGGGGTGAGCCCGTTGAGCAGCCCGGCGATCACCCCGGCGCCGGACGCGCGGGCCTCCGCCGCCTGCGCGCCCCGGCGCAGCAGCCGCACCTCGTCGGCCAGCAGCGTACCGCCGGCCCCGAGCAGCGCGAGCCCGAGCACGACGAAGACCAGCGCCAGCCGCTGGTCGAAGGTGTTCACCGCGGGGGCGAGCAGCAGGACCACCACCACGCCGAGCACCAGCCCGATGGCGGCACCGGCGACCGGCGCCCACGGGCCCATCCGGATCAGCGGGTCCCGCCGGGGCGTCCGCGGGCGCGGCCGGATGCCCACCGGGGTCGTCGGGTAGGGCGTCGACGCGGGCTCGGGAGCTGCGTCGGCCGGGTGCTCGGCCGCCGGCGGGGCCGTCTCCTCGACCGCTCCGGGCGGTGTCTCCACCACCGGCGGGGGCACCGGCGGCGGCGCGCCTTCCGTCCGCTGCCCGGGGACCACCGCCGTCGCGCCCGTCTCCGTCCGCCGGCCGCCCTGCGGGTCGACCCAACCGGGGGTCAGTACGTCCTGCTCGTCACTCATCTGTCCGATCACCTCGGGCGGGACGCTAGGTGGGCCCTCCGACGATCCCGGGGAGGCGACCGGGTGTGGCGGGAGGGACTCGTGCGGCCCCGGCGCGGAGCTCACCGAGCGTGCTGTTCCGGGGCCGGAGAGTCAGAGCAACCGACGCGTGCTCATCGCGATCGGTCGGCTCAGGGCAGGACGGCGGGCTGCGGTTCCTGCTGCGGACGGCGGGGCCCCGCCGGACCCGGCGGGTCGATGGCGACCGCCGGCGCCGGGGCGGTGACGTCCAGCTGCGGCAGCACGTGCTCGCCGAAGGCATCGAGGAACGGCAACTGCTGCCTGCCGACGTGGTGCAGGAAGACCTGGTCGAAGCCGAGGTCGACGTACTCGGCGATCCAGGCGGCGTGCTGCCCGAGGTCGCTGGAGATGCGCACCACCTCGCCGACCGCCTCGGGGGTCACGTGCGCACTGGCCTGGTCGAAGGCGCGGGTGGTGTCCAGGTCCCAGCACAACGGCGGCGGGAAGACGTTGCTGCGCCACTGGTCGTGCGCGATGGCGACGGCCCGCTCGGGGTCCGGGTCCCAGGAGACGTGCGCCTGCAGGGTGAGCGGCCCCTGCCCACCGGCGCCCCGGTAGGCGGCGATGACCTCCCGCAGGGTGTCGTGCGGCTGGTTGATCGTGACCAGTCCGTCGGCCCACTCGGCGTGCCGGCCGGCGGTCGCCGGGGTCACCGCGGGCGCGAGCAGCGCCGGCTGCTGCTCGGGCAGCGTCCAGATCCGGGCCCGATCGACCGTGACCAGCCCGTCGTGGCTGACCTCCTCCCCCGCCAGCAGCGCCCGGATGACGTCGACGCACTCGCGCAACCGGGCGTCGCGCAGCTCCTTGCGCGGCCACACGTGCCCGGTGACGTGCTCGTTCATCGCCTCTCCGGACCCGAGCGCGACCCAGAACCGACCCGGGAACATCGCGCCGAGGGTGGCGATCGCCTGGGCGACGATCACCGGGTGGTACCGCTGGCCGGGCGCGTTGACCGCCCCGAACGGCAGGCCGGTGGTGGCCAGCGCCGCCCCCAGCCACGACCAGGCGAACCCGGAGTGCCCCTGCCGCTCGTTCCACGGCTCGAGGTGGTCGGAGCACATGGCGGCGGTGAACCCGACCTCCTCGGCGTGCTGCACGGCACGCAGCAGGTCGGCGGGGTGCACCTGCTCGTGGGAGTTGTGGAAGCCGATCACGGTCATTCCGCATGCCTACCGAGGATCACGATCACCCGCAGTGCGGATGCGCCGCGCAACGATCAGCCGGCCGCCTCCGCACGGAGCAGCTCCCGGGTGCGCTCGTCGGCCGGGAAGAACGACTCGACGGCCAGCTCGGCGTCGACGTGGCCGTCGGCGCCGGGGAAGGCCAGCTGAGCAGCGTCTTCGGCTTCCTCGACCGGGTGCCAGGCGCCGGGCGCCGGCTGAGGTGATCGCGGCCGGCCGGGGACCTGCTGGCGCCGCGGCGGCGCCGACTGGCACCCTCCCGGTGACGGGACGACGTCGGGGTCGAGGGGTGGATCGCGTGAGCGTGCTGGCGCAGGCGTGGGCGGAGCTCGGCGGCGACCCCACGCTGCTGCCGCTGGTCACCGTCACCGGTTCCACCGGGCTGCGCTCGGCGCTGCCGGTCGGTGCGCTGGCCATCGGCGCCGTGGGCGCCCAGCGACTGGCCGCCGCGGAGCTCGCCGCCGCGGACGGCCGCCCCGGACCGGTGACGGTCGACGCCGCACACGTGGGCGTGGCCTTCCGCAGCGAGCGGTTCCTGCGCCGGGGCGGCGTCCCGGCCGGTGCCGGGTTCGCCCCGCTGTCCCGCTTCCACCGCGCGGCCGACGGCTGGGTCCGGCTGCACGCCAACTACCCGTGGCACCGGGATGCGGCGATCGCCGCCCTCGGCGCCGACCCGGTCGCGGGCATCGCCGAGCGGACCGGCACCGAGGTGGAGGAGGCGGTGGTCGCCGCCGGCGGCGTGGCAGCCGCGGTCCGGACGCCGGAGGAGTGGACCGGCACGCCGCAGGGGGCCGCCGTGCGGGCACTGCCCCTGCTGCGCCTCCTCTCGGCCGGGCCGGCCCCGGCCCGGTCCCGCTCGGTGCGCGGGCTGCGCGTGCTGGACCTGACCCGGGTCATCGCCGGCCCGGTCGGGACCCGCACCCTGGCCGCCCACGGCGCCGACGTGCTCCGCATCCAGAGCCCGCGGCTGCCGGAGGACCCGGCAGCGCTGCTGGACACCGGCCCCGGTAAGCGGCACACCACGCTCGACCTCTCCGCCCCCGGTGACCGGGGCCGCCTGGAGGACCTGCTGTCCCAGGCCGATGTGCTCGTCCAGGGCCACCGCCCCGGTGCCCTGGCGGCGCACGGGCTGGCCCCGGAGCTGCTCGCGGAGCGACACCCCGGGCTCGTCGTCGTGTCGCTGTCGGCCTGGGGGACGGTCGGGCCGTGGGCACAGCGACGCGGTTTCGACTCCATCGTGCAGGCCGCCACGGGAATCGCTGCGGTCACCGCCGCGGACGACGGCACCCCCGGCGTCCTCCCCGCCCAGGCACTCGACCACTCGGCCGGGCACCTGGTCGCGGCCACCGTCCTGCGGGCGCTGACCGAGGGCGCGCGGCAGGGCGGGAGCTGGCACGGCGAGCTGTCGCTGGCCCAGCTGGCCCATGGGCTGCTCACCGCACCCCGGCCGCCGGACGCCGGGACCACCGACGAGGTCGACCCGGCTCCCTACCTCGCCGACCTGGACACTCCAGGCGGCCGGCTCACCGTGGTCCGCCCTCCGGGCGCACCGATGTGGCGGTCCGGCCCGGTCTCGGTGGACGCCGCCGACTGGCTCCCGCGCTGAGCGGCGGCCGCAGCGGGCCCGCTCAGGCCGACTGCAGGTCGGCCAGGACGGTCGCCGGGGCCGGCTCGTGGCCCAACGGACGGCGCTGGAACCGGCCGGTGCCGTGCGAGACCGACCGCAGCGCACCGGCGTAACCCAGCAGCTCCCGCTCCGGCACCTCCGCCTGGACGGTCGTGGCATCGCGGTCGGGGTCGGCCACGCTGCCGGTGACCCTGGCCCGCCGTCCGGCCAGGTCGCTGAGCACCGGGCCCACGTGCTCGGCCGGCACCGTCACCTCCACCGCGCACCACGGCTCCAGCACCTGGGTGCCCGCGGCCCCGGCCAGCTCCCGCAGCCCCAGCGCCCCCGCGGCCTGGAACGCGGCGTCGGAGGAGTCGACCGAGTGGGCCTTCCCGTCGACCAGGGTGACGGCGACGTCCACCAGCGGCCGGTTCGCACCCACCCCGCGGGCGGCCTGGGCGCGCACGCCCTTCTCCACGCTGCCGTGGAAGTTCGTCGGCACGGCACCGCCGACCACCCGCTGGTCGAAGGTGATGCCCGATCCGGGCGGTCCCGGCCGTGCCTCCAGCACGACCACGGCGTACTGCCCGTGCCCGCCGGACTGCTTGACGTGCCGCGCGGTGACCGTCGCCGGGCCGGCCAGCGTCTCCACCATCGGCACCAGGACCGGCGGCGTCTGCAGGCTGACCCCGTACCGGCCGCGCAGCCGGTCGAGCAGCACCTCGGCGTGGGCGTCGCCGACGCACCAGAGCACCAGCTGCCCGGTGTCGGCCCGCCGTTCCACCCGCACCGCCGGGTCCTCGGCGGCCAGCCGGGTCAGCGCGGCGGCCAGCCGGTCCTCGTCGCTGCGGGAGTCGGCCGCGACCGCCACCGGCAGCTGGGGGTCCGGCAGCGGCCAGGGCGTGATGACGAGCGGCCGGGCCGGATCGGAGAGGGTGTCGCCGGTCTCGGCCGTGGTCAGCCGGGCCACGGCACAGATGTCGCCGGCCGGGCACTCGGGCACCGGGCGCAGGGTGCTGCCCAGCGCGCAGGAGATGGTGCCCACCCGCTCGTCGGCGTCGTGGTCGGGGTGCTGCTCACCCCAGCCGTGCCCGATCCCGTGGCCGCAGACGTGCACCGGCGCGTCCGGCCGCAGGGTGCCGGAGAAGACCCGCACCAGGGAGATCCGGCCGAGGTAGGGGTCGGTCGTCGTCTTCACCACCTCGGCCACCAGCGGGCCCGCGGGGTCGCAGCCGACCGTGCCGGCCGGCGCGCCGTCGGGCCGGGCGACCGGTGGGCAGGGCCGCTCCAGCGGGGAGGGGAAGGCGCTGACGATCAGGTCCAGCAGCTCGGGGATGCCCAGGCCGGTCAGCGGGGCGGTGCAGAGCACGGGGTGGAAGGCGCCCCGGGCGACCGCCGTCTCCAGGTCGGGCACGAGGTCGGGGACGGCGACGGGCTCCCCGGCCAGGTACCGGTCCATCAGGGTCTCGTCCTCGCTCTCGGCGATCACCGCCTCGATGAGCTCGGCGCGCAGCCCGTCGGCCTCCGCATCGCCCTGCTCGGGCTCCAGCAGGGACACCACCGCCCCCGCATCGACCACGTGCAGCGGGTGCACGCCCGCGCCGAGCTGCTCGCGGCAGGCCTGGACGACGGCCGGGACGTCCGCGCGCGGCCGGTCGACCTGCGTGATGACGACGGCACGGGGCATCCCCACGGCCGCGCACTCGTCCCACAGCTGCACGGTGCCGGCGTCGACCCCGGTGACCGCGGAGACGACGAACAACGCCGCGTCCGCGGCGCGCAGTGCCGCCCGCAGCTCCCCGACGAAGTCCGGTGCCCCCGGGGTGTCGAGCAGGGTGATCCGGTGGCCGTCGTGCTCCACCGTGGCCGAGTGCAGGGTGACCGAGTGCTGCAGCCGGACCTCGACCTCGTCGGTGTCCAGGCAGGTGGTCCCGTCCTCGACCCGGCCGGCCCGGGTCAACGCCCCGGTCGCCACCACCAGGGCCTCGGCCAGCGTGGTCTTCCCTGCCCCCGGGCGACCGACGAGCGCGACGTTGCGCACCCGTTCCGGCGCCCGGGGCGCAGGCGCCCCGGAGGCCTCCTTGCTGCTGTCCTTGTTGCCGTGTGCCGCCACGCGGACCTCCGGTAAGACGTCGTCGTCCCCGTGGGTCCAGCCTGGCCCCGCCGGAGCGCTGCGACAAGGGCTGGCCCCGGGCGACCAGACTGACCCCGTGCTGCCACCGCCCGGGACGCCGGGGACCGATCTGCCCGTCCGGTCGGTGCTGGCCGCCCTCGACACCGCGCTGACCTCGGCCGGCACCGCGGTGCTGGTCGCCCCACCGGGCACCGGCAAGACCACCCTGGTGCCGCTTGCGCTGGCCGGCCGCTCGTCCGGTCGGGTGGTCGTCGCCGAGCCGCGCCGGGTCGCCGCCCGGGCCGCCGCCCGCCGGATGGCCGCGCTGCTCGGGGAACCGGTGGGCGGGACGGTGGGCTACAGCGTCCGCGGGGACAGCCGGCGCAGCGCCGCGACCCGGGTCGAGGTGGTCACCACCGGGCTGCTGGTCCGCCGGTTGCAGGCCGATCCGGAGCTGGCCGGGGTCGCCGCCGTCGTCCTCGACGAGTGCCACGAACGGCAGCTGGACACCGACCTGGCACTCGCGTTCGCCCTGGACGCGCGGGCCGCGCTGCGCCCGGAGCTGGAGCTGCTGGCGATGTCAGCAACCGCGGAGGCATCGAGGCTGGCCGTGCTGATGGGCGGCGACGGTGCACCGGCCCCGGTCGTGGAGGCCACCGGGGCGCTGCACGACGTCGAGCCGGTGTGGTGCCCGCCCAGCCCGCCGGTGGCGCCCCCGCACGGGCTGTCGGTCGACCCGCGGTTGCTCGCTGCGGTCGCCGACACCGTCCGCCGGGCGCTGGCCGAGACCACCGGCGACGTCCTGGTCTTCCTGCCCGGCGCCGCCGAGATCTCCCGGGTCGCGGGGCTGCTCACCGGGGTGGACGCCGACGTCCGGCCGCTGCACGGGCGGCTGCCGGCGGCCGAGCAGGACGCCGCGCTGACCCCGGGCACGCGCCGCCGGGTGGTGCTCTCCACCGACGTCGCGGAGACCAGCCTGACCGTGCCCGGCGTGCGGACGGTCGTGGACGCCGGCCTGGCCCGGGTGCCCCGCTTCGACGTCGCCCGCGGCATGGGCGCGCTGGTCACCGTGCGGGTGTCCCGGGCCTCGGCGGTGCAGCG